>CBDUWM010000037.1:0-6681 GCA_965370925.1 uncultured bacterium | reverse complement strand
TTTCATATTCTCCAAATGCTAGTACAGATAAATATGCAATAAATTATTCTCCATGTGATGGGAAAACAAAAACATGGTTGAATTCAAATAGAGTTGAGGTGGATAATAAATTGAATGCATGGCAGGAAGATATTAATTTAATGAGTTTACAGAATAATGAAGAATTAGATAATATAGTTGATACTGCCAATGAACACATGTTTTTCTTCCAAGAGTATTTAAATAACTTGAAAAAGACAATGACAATTGATTGTTCCCTTCCTCAAACACAGAAGACTTTGATTCAAAGTTATCAAAGTACAGTAGTAACAGGAGTAACAACATTTAATACTTATTTCACAAACATTAAAGGATTAAAAGAAACTATTGATGCTCAAATATTAACAGTGAAGAATTATGAAGATCAATTAGCATTGAAAGAATCAGGATATACAATAGAACAAATTGCATATCAAGAAGCACAAGTAGAATCTGCGAAAGCTAATTTAGAGATGGTTTCAGCTCAGATACAAGACACATATATATTCTCTCCAATCTCTGGAGTGATAACTGAGATTGATATAGACGCAGGAGAGTTAGCTACAGCAGGAAAGACATGCATGACTCTAATATCAGACGATCCATTTCAATTAGAAGCATATATTAATGAAACAGACATTGCAGATGTCGCTATTGGGAATAAGATAGATATTGAGTTTGATGCTTTTAGAGATATACAATACATAGGAGAGTTAATTAAAATAGATCCTGCTCAAACAGAAATAGAGGGTGTTATTTCATATAGGGCAATATTTAGTATTGCAGATTTTAAAGATTCTATTAAATCTGGAATGACAGCAGATATTGATATTATAGCAGGAGAGAGAAAAGGAGTATTGTCTGTTCCTTCAAGATATATTTCAAAGATTGATGGTAAATACTATATTAATAAAGAAGAAGGAGAGACAGAGATTGAAATAGGGATTAAAGGAGAAGAAGGTTATACAGAAATAATAAGTGGACTTAAAGTAGGAGATAAAGTTATATCTAAATAAATGTTAATCAGAACTAACAATTTGCATAAACATTATGGAGAAGGTGAATACAAGACTATTGCATTAGATGGTATTAATTTAGAAATTAAAAAAGGGGAGTTTGTAGCTATCATGGGACCTTCTGGATCTGGAAAATCTACATTACTTCATATGTTAGGTTTTTTAGATAAGCAGACAGGAGGAGAGTATCTTTTTGATGGTAAAAAAATGAGTGATTATACTTCAGATCAATTAGCGCATATTAGGAATAAGAAGATGGGCTTTATTTTTCAATCATTTAATTTACTTTCAAAGACTAGTGTAATAGATAATGTAAAACTTCCATTGATATATTCTGATATTCCAGAGAATGAATGGGATACCATGGCTAAAAGAGTTATTAAGAGAGTTAAAATGGATCATAGGGAACATCATACTCCAGGGCAGTTATCTGGAGGAGAACAACAAACGGTTTCAATCTCCCGAGCATTGATTCTTAACCCCGAGATTATATTCGCAGATGAACCCACAGGAAATCTTGATTCAAAGTCAGGACAGATTATTATGCAGACATTGCAAGAATTAAATAGAGAGGGACAGACTATAGTATTAATCACTCATGAGAAATCTACAGCAATGCATGCAAAGAGAATTATACATGTCTTAGATGGGAAGATCGTAGATGATGAGAAGGTGGATAATCCTTTGGATGCTAAAATATCATATACTAAATGAATATAAAATACGCAATTAAAACAGCTTTGATAGGTTTGATGACTAATAAGTTTAGGAGTTTTTTAACTATGCTTGGCATTATGATTGGAGTCTCTGCTATTATTCTGATTGTTTCAATAGGAACGGGAGCACAGAATATGATTATGGGAGAAATCCAAAGTATGGGTTCTAATAACTTATTTATACTTCCAGGGAAGAAGACAGAAGCCATGTCTAATGGAGGGTTCTCCACAATATTTAATGATTCTCTTAAAGAAAGAGATTTAGAATTATTATTAAAGAAGTCTAATGTTCCTAATGCTAAAAGAATTATGCCGATTGTGTTTGGGTCAGAGCTTGCGCAATATAGAGGGGAAGTATATAGGGCTATGATAATGGGGAGTACTGATAAGATTTTTGATATATATAGTGTGTTCCCAGCAGAAGGTGGAGATATTTTTTATGAAGATGAGATAGACTCAAAAGCTAATGTTGTTGTTATTGGTAGTAAAGTAAAGGAAGAGTTATTTGGAGAGTTATCTGCTGTAGGAGAGAAGATAAGAATAAAAGATAGGAGTTATAAGGTGATTGGAGTTTTACCAAAGAAAGGACAAGTCTCGCTTATTAACTTAGATGAGGCAATATTTTTACCGTATACAACAGCACAACAGTATATTTTTGGTATAAAATATTTCAATCGTTTGATTTTAGAAATAGATAAAGAAGAGAATATTCAAATTGCTACAGCAGATGTAGAGGCTGTGTTAAGAGATTCTCATGATATTGATAACCCAGATGATGATGACTTCTATATTCAAACAACAGAGGGTATGATGGATATGATAGGCACTGTGATGGATGTATTAACTTTGTTTTTAGCATCAGTTGCTGGAGTATCTTTGATTGTAGGAGGAGTTGGCATTATGAATATTATACTAGTATCAGTTACCGAAAGAACAAGAGAGATTGGATTGAGAAAGTCGTTGGGAGCTACCAACAAAGATATATTGTATCAGTTTTTGTTTGAGTCGGTGTTTATTACATTTCTAGGAGGAGTAGCTGGTATTATATTCGGATCTATATTCTCGTGGATTGCTTCATATATTTTAACTAATTTTGCTAATATGAATTGGCCTTATACATTTTCTGTTGAAGCTGCATTATTAGGATTCGGAGTGTCGGCTTTCATTGGATTGGTATTTGGTATATATCCTGCAAAAAAGGCTTCAAAATTAAGTCCTATAGAGGCATTGAGGAGGGAATAATATTACATTTCAAAAGAAATTTATAAATAAACGTGAATTTTTATCAAAATTGACATAAATTCACGGTAAATTTGTAATTTGTCGTGAATTGTGTATAATATAGATATGATTAATAAAGAAGATAGAAAAAAAATAATTGCTTTAAAAAAAGAATTTGATGGATTAAAAAGTGGAAAAGAAGCTCTTTTGGATTTAATCTTTGAAGTGGAGTTACCAGAATCAATTTATAATTCTAATGCAATTGAGAATAATTCTTTGAGTTTGCCTGAAACAGAAAAAATTTTAATGGAGTTAAAGGTTTCTCGAGATGTTTCAGTAAGAGAAATTTACGAAGCTAAAAATTTAGCTAGAGTTTTTGGATACATTAAGAAAAAGTTAAAAAGTTTGGAAATCGATAATGAGCTTATTTTGTTTTTACATAATATGCTTATTTCTACAATTAGTGAAAATATTGCAGGGAGATATAGACAAGGAAAAGAGTTTGTGCGAGTAGGAACTCATATTGCTCCGGCTCCAGCGGAAGTTGAAAAAATGATGAAAGAAATTTTATTAAAGTATTCCAGTGCAATTGATATATTTATTGTTAGCAGAATAGCTAATTTCCA
Organism: uncultured bacterium; assembly: GCA_965370925.1. Lineage (GTDB taxonomy): Bacteria > Patescibacteriota > Minisyncoccia > Minisyncoccales > JAGOPM01 > JAGOPM01. The sequence goes on along the minus strand of CBDUWM010000037.1, from coordinate 3,084 downwards.
TTTCGATTTTGAAACTATTCATCCGTTTTGTGATGGCAATGGTAGAATTGGCAGAGTATTAATTAATTTACAATTAATGCAAGCAGGGTTTCCGCCGATAATTGTTCGCGACAAAGAAAAAAAGGGTTATTACAAGACATTAAAAGAATATCAAAGTAGTGGTAGGAAAATAGGTTTAGATAGAATAATTATGTTAGCGCTGTTTGAATCTTTTCATAAAAGGATTGCCTATTTAAAAAGCAAGAGAATTATTAAGCTCACTGAGTATGCTCAAGAAAATCAAGAGACTACTCAGAATATTTTAAACAAAGCCAAGCGACAAACTATTCCTGCTTTCAGGGAAAAAGGTGTTTGGAAAATTGGGATTTAGATAGATATGGATTTGAATTTATTTTTTGTTTGGAGAGCGAAAAAGACTTTATATAATCTCTCATTGTGATTTAATTAATAATATATATGAAAAAAACCATAGCATTTTTTAATAAAGAACAGGTTCGTCGTCATTGGGATGAAGATAAGGAAATTTGGTATTTCTCTGTTATTGATGTAATCAAAATTTTGACAGAAAGTCCTAGACCAAGAAAATATTGGAATGCCTTAAAAGATAAGTTAAAAGATGAGGGAAGTGAACTGTCCCAAAAAATGGGACAGTTGAAAATGAAAGCTAAAGATGGAAAAATGAGAATAACAGATGTCTTAGACACAGAGAATATTTTAAGACTTATTCAATCAATTCCTTCTCCAAAAGCAGAACCATTCAAACTTTGGTTGGCAAAAGTTGGATATGCAAGAATTGAAGAAACCGAAGATCCAGAATTAGCAATTGATAGGGCATTGCAGACATACCTGAAGAAAGGATATTCAAGGGATTGGATAAATCAGAGATTAAAGACTATAGAAATTAGGAAAGAATTAACAGATGAATGGGAGAATAGAGGTGTTAATAAGTCAATTGAATTTGCAATTCTAACAGATGAAATCACAAAAGCATGGTCTGGTAAGTCAATAAAACAATACAAAAAGTTTAAAGAATTGAAGAAACAGAATTTAAGAGATAATATGACGAATCTTGAACTTGTTTTAAATATGCTTGCCGAAGTTACAACAAAAGAAATTTCTAAAGAAAAGAAACCAAAAACCTTTAAAGCTAATAGAAAAGTTGCAAGACAAGGTGGGGATATAGCTGGCAAAGCCAGGAAAGATATTGAAAAGGAAACTGGTAAAAATGTTATTTCTCATAAGAATGCTAAGCATTTGCAGAATAAGAGAGCTAAAAAATTATATCTTTAAAAAACTCAATAAATATGCTATTATCATATAATCATGAAAAAGATTAATTTTTCAGTATTTTTTGCATTACTGGTTATATTTCCAGTGTTTTGTCATGCAAAGACTATAGGAAGCCATGAGTTGTTTTATACTGATTCTAGCTATGATGAATTAGGAAGAGGAGAATTGCAGGCAAAATTAATTAGTCAATCAGATAGAGCGTATTTTTATGTTGAGGATGATTTTTATAATGAGCTTTCTTCTTTAGATAAAATCAATATCAGAAAATCCTTAAGTATATTAGGGAAAGAATTTGATGATAATATATCTCCTAAGTTAAGAAGTTTCTATGGAGATGAATGGAATCCTGGGATTGATAATGATAGGAGGGTTTATATTTTATTCCATATATTGAATAAAGATTCAGCTGGGTATTTCAGAGAAAGAGATCAATATTACAAAGAACAGATATCAGATTCAAATGAAAAAGAGATTGTTTATTTAAATTTACATTTTATAAATAAGAAGATTATAAAGAGCTATTTAGCACATGAGTTCACACATTTAATAACATTTAATCAAAAGAATAGAATTATAGGGGTTGTAGAAGATGTTTGGATTGCAGAATCAAGATCAGAGTATGCTCCAACTATAGTTGGATATAATAATGAGTATGATGGAAGTTATTTAAAGACTAGAGTAAATAGATTCTTACAGAATCCTGGTAACTCATTTATGGCATGGGATAATTCTTTGGCTGATTATGCATCAATAAATTTATTCTCTCACTATTTTGCTGATCATTATGGGAATGATTTCTTGAAAAAGATTCTTTATTCTAAAAGAACTGATTATAATGCTTTTAATGAAATATTGGAGAATAAGAAATTAAGTAGAGTGTTTGTTGAGTTCAATGTTGCGAATTTGATTAATGATTGTTCGTTAAGTGAATATTTTTGTTATAAGAATAAACATTTAAGTAATTTGAGAATTGTACCAAAAGTTAATTTTCTTCCTATTGGAGGAGAAAGTTCTTTGAGAGTATCAGATAAAGTAGAAAATTGGTCTGCTAAATGGCATAAAGTTATTGGAGGTAGTGATAGTTTCTCTTTTGAGTTTGAATATGACGCAGATGTGAACTTTGCGGTTCCCTATTTGCTTGAGAAAAAAGATAAGAGTTATGAGTTTGGATATTTAAATATAGCAGATGGAGTAGGGAAATTGAGTATTAATGATTATTCTAGCAAGTATATGGCTTTTTATTTTATTCCTACAGTATTAAATGATCCAAAGAAAATTAATGGAGAGTTCTCATATACATGGGTGGCATCTTCAAAAGATAGTACTGTAGTAAATAATCAAGAATTAATAGATAGTTTAATGACTCAAATTCAGGATTTGCAGAAACAATTGATAATTTTATTGCAGAGAGAAATTTTGAAACTTAAAGCATTAATTTTAAAATTATGAATAGTTTAAGAACAGTATTAATATTTGTTTTTGATATAATGGCATATTTTTTGTCATTGTTTATTCTTTTATTTTTAAGATATGGAGAAGTATCTTCAGAGTTTCTTTATAGTCATATGGCTTTGTTTTCTGTCATTCTTCCTTTATGGTTTGTAATATCTTATTTATTTGATTTGTGGCATGTAAAGATTTTCAAGAATCAGACAATAATATTTAAAAGATTATTTTTTTCCACATTATTATTTCTAGTATCTTCAGCAGTAATTATTTATTTGTTTACAGACTATTTCATTGTTACTCCAAAAACTAATTTATTAATATTCTGTGTTATATTCTTTTTCATAG
>CBDUWM010000036.1:0-6770 GCA_965370925.1 uncultured bacterium | reverse complement strand
ATTCCTTTTGATTCTTCTACTGTAATAACACCATCTTTCCCTATTTCTGTTATTGTTTTAGCAATCAAATTTCCTAAATCTTTATCTTCTGCAGAAATTGTTGCAACTTGGGCATATTCTCTCTCACTTGAAATTGAATGTTTAAGCTTTCTTAACTTATCTATTGCAACCTTACCTGCTTTATTAATTCCTCTATTAAGTGATAGAGGATTTGCGCCTGCAGCAACATTCCTAAGTCCTTCTGTTATTATTGCTTGGGCAAGTATTATAGCAGATGTTGTTCCATCACCTGCCATGTCATTTGCTTTCTGGGCTACTTGTTTAATAATTTCTGCGCCCATGTTTTCTACTCTGTCTTCTAATTCAATTTCCTTTGCAATAGTAACACCATCATTTGTAATAACAGGGGATCCGAATCCCTTATCTAAGATAACGTTCCTTCCTCTAGGACCTATTGTTACTTTTACAGCATTCGCTAATTTATCAACACCTGCTTTCAGTTTTTTTCTTGCTGTTTCTGAATAAAATATATCTTTTGCCATATTATTTAATTATTCCCAAAATATCTGTAATAGATACTATTAGGTATTCAACATTTTCAATCTTTATTTTATTTACGCCAAATTTAGAAAATATTACTGTATCTCCTGGTTGTACTGGTAATTCTTTTTTCTTTCCTGGACCTACCGCAATGACTTCTCCTTGTTCTGGAGTTTCATTTTTTTCTGACAGAAATATTCCTGATTCTGTTTTATCTTCTTTTAATGCTTTTATTAAAACATTGTCTGATAGTGGTTTAAAATTCATACTTATATCTTATCTTTCTTAAATAAAAAGTCAAATTAAAACAGGCTCTTGAGAGCCTGTCTTCTTCTTACCAATTCATCCAATCAATTGAGGTCTCTTCATATGTAGGAGAGATGTTGTCTGTTTCTTTGAGATCTTGGGATGTTGTACATCTTTCATTTCCATATATATCATAGGCTGTAAGTATTACTGTATAGTTTCCATTGTGTTGATATTGATGTAGAGGACTAATTTCAGATGATGTCTCTCCATTTCCAAAGTCCCAGAGATATAATGTGTTTGTATGTTCTTGCGTTAGATTAGTGAATTGATATGTATTCTCTTCTGTTTCTTGGAAAGAGAAATCTGGGCTAGGACATTGATATTCTCTTGTGGAAAATGTATCTGGTATTGTAGTCCATTTAGAGGAATTATCTCCTTTGTCCCATACCATAACTCTCCAATGGTAATCTTTATTATATTGTAAATCTGACATATATATTGTATTTGATTCTATTGGACTTGATTGTTTCTCTGAGTCATGTACTAAGGTTAGAAAGGTTGGATCATCTGATATTTGTATTTGATATGATGTTTGGGAGTCATCTATGTCTGGGTCTGTGAATTCCCATGAGAATGTTAGAGATGGGTTGGATTGGCAATGATCTCCGAATTCTAGATTAAGGGATGTTTCTGGGATGATGGGGATTTCTTGGAATTCTTCATCTGGTTCTTCTTCATCTTCTTCTCCTGTGATTACTATTGTAAATTCTTTTGTTGTAGCTGGAATTTCTCCATCATCAAACCATACATTATCTATTGTTTGGTAGGTGGGCGTAGGAGGGATATGTACTATTAGATGCACTATACCAGGTTTTAAACCTGTTAATATTGGATTATTATCTTGATCATAAGAGATACTCATTCTTTCTGGGTGATCTAGAGTTAATTGTAGTTTTTTTCCTTTTACTGGATCAGTTGCTGCTAAGCCTAATTTAGGATAAAGAGGAACAGCAAGCCCTCTGTTTTTATTGTAGACCTTATATACATACAAAAAATCAGAAGAAATATCTTTTAATGCTTGGTAATCTTTCTTTGCATCATCTACCCAATATATTGGAGGAGTATCATGAAGCCCCCCTGTCAAAAACCATTCTCCATCTGGAAACTCTATTTCTAATTTTATTTTTTCGCTTACTGCTATTTTCGGAATTGCATTAAATATATCATTGGTAGTATTATTTTTCAATTTTAAATTATATGAATTATTTAATTGAAAAGCTACATCAAGGGTAAATAAATTAGTTACACTATGGCCATCTACACAATTATAAGCTGAACTATTAGGCCAAACAGGACAATATCCTTTTGATATATATTTTTCTCGTTTTATTTTACTACTTGAACCTACATAGAGATCTGTTTTACTTCCACTTCCTATTAAATCTACATTAAAATTAGGTTTGGATAAAACTTTATCAAAACACCTCTTGCCTTCTTCATCGCTACATGCTATCACATTCCAACGATATCCTGTTATCCCATGGTTAGTATGAGATGACCCTGTATATGTAATATATTTATTGCTATCAAATGGAATATATTTAGTTATAGATTCTCTTTTTTGAGATGAAGGATATATATTGTAAAAATCTTTAACAACCCCCGATTCTATGACTTCATCATTATTCGTAACTACATATTTATATGATTTGACTGATTTGGCATCAATACCGTTCCACTTTAAAATCATTGGGAATTTCGTCACAGTAGACCCTACTGGAGATAAATGCTTTATATTCAAATCAACTTTAAATGCTAAAGCAGCACTATCTAGACCACATTCCCCACCATTAGCGTTTGCGCATGCTTGAACTCTCCAATATCTTTGTTCTCCATTAAAATAGTCCTTACTTTTATCAAGAATATATGAAGTAGAAGTTACTATTTTCCTTTCAGATATTATGTTATAGCTGCTACCGTAATAAGAATTACTGGAATATCTATCATATGTCTGTAAAACATATGACTTTGCTCCTAATACTGGCTTCCATTCTAATTCTATGTCAAAAGTTTTGAATATTTTATTATTGGGTGTAATTAATGTTGGTACAACATTAGCTCTAAAGTATCTTCCAAAAAAATCTCCACACTTTGTGCCATTAGCGTTTGCGCATGCTTGAACTCTCCAATATCTTTGTTCTCCATTAAAATAGTCCTTACTTTTATCAAGAATATATGAAGTAGAAGTTACTATTTTCCTTTCAGATATTATGTTATAGCTGCTACCGTAATAAGAATTACTGGAATATCTATCATATGTCTGTAAAACATATGACTTTGCTCCTAATACTGGCTTCCATTCTAATTCTATGTCAAAAGTTTTGAATATTTTATTATTGGGTGTAATTAATGTTGGAATATCCATCCCCCACACACTCCCCGCAAAAAACACCCCCAATAAAACTAATATTGTTAAAATCTTTTTCATACTACTATTGTTTCGTTATTTTTCCTATACCACACCATACCTATTATTAATAAGAATATTCCTATAAGAATATAATAGAAATTATCAATATGACTTCCCTTTATATCTTTACTAAACTCTACACTCTTTATTATCTCTCCCTTCTCTGTTAATACAGTTACTACATATTCTCCTTCCTCATATTCATCTTCATGTTCAAATATATACCCATGAAAATCAGATTCTAAATACACTACTTCTCCCTCTCTTTCTATCTGCACAACACCACTTACTTTTATTTCCTTATTACATGCATCATACATTTTCACTTTCAAAACATTCTTATCAAACTCTAATCCTATATCAAATAAACTCTCAAACATCGTACAGTCATAAGTTAATATCTCTTCTTCTATCAAATTATCTCCATAATCATATATTGAGGTCTTCAACTTAAATTCATACATATCTTTATCTGTTTTAAAATCTTGCTTGTATGCCATGATACTAGGAGTTATCTCTCCGATATACTCATGAGAGTCTATTACCTTATCTTGCTTATCAAGCAATTCTGTTAATACTCTCCCATTAAAAGGAGTTGAGTTAGACATTGAATGAAAACAAGAAAAATAGTAATACTCTTTATCTTTTCTCAAAGGATAGTCATTGACTGATAGAAAATTTATTCTTGCATCTGCACTCTCTCCTACAGAAAATCTTATCTTCATCATAGAATCTGAATTTCCATTACTCATTTTTAATTCATAAAGATAAACTCCATCCGATAAATTCAATAAAATATCCTCTACTTTCCCCGCACTACTAACAGTCCCTATTTTCTCCTCTATCTTATTTCCCTCTGTTAAGTTATCCCATTCATACAAAGTCTTTATAATAGATACTTTTTCGTTGCCTATTACCTTATACTCCACCTTCACATCCCCACTCACTGTTGGCGAAAAGTTTCTAAACTCAAATTTTTCTCCATTTATAACAACTGAGTTTTTATCAAACATTACTTCCTGTGGATTTTTATTCTTTACATCAAAATATGTTATTCCTCCATCTACATTTTCTAAGAAACTAACACCTGATAAATTCATTTTCTTATCTATTACATAATGTGTTGCTAGCATGTATTTCCCTCCTTTCTGTCCTGCAGGCATTCTATACTCAAATTCAAATTGCTTCTGTGTGTTTGAATTCATTGTGATATTCTCCACTGCAAAAAACTCTGTTATTAAATCCCCTCCATTCCTCTTGTAATCCTCTCCTTCTTGCAGTCTGTAAATCTGAGCGTAAATATATCCATGCACAATAGGGTAGTCATTGTTGTTTGTCGCAAGTCCATTAAACACAATATTCTGTCCTGCACTGTATTCCTCTTTTTCTGCTGTGAAATTCAAATCAACACTTCCGAACTTGTAATAATCAAAACAATCAGCTCCTGCCATTGAGTTTGTACCTCCTATTGTGTATTCAAATACACTCCCAGGAACCTCACCATTTTCTATTGCTTCCAAATTATCTTTCTCCTCTTGAGTCAGATCATAATACCCCGACTCTTTTAACATTAGTTCTTCCACTTCTTCTTGTGTTAAATCTTGTGCAAAAATAAAACCTCCTAATAATAAAAACAAAAGTATAAAAATTATATTTTTCATATATTCATTATACCAATTTTATACAGAAAACACTTGTGGATAAATATTATATCACCCTATATCTTGTACTCCTGCCGAGACCAATACGTTCAATCTTTTTTAATTCTAATAATCTATTAAGTATCTGTTTTATTGTAGCTCTAGATATTTTTGTTTTTTTGATAATTTCACCAACACTAGTTTCTTTTACTTCTTGTAAATAATTCCAAACTATTAATTGTTTTTTTGATAAAAGTTTTTCTATATTTTCATTTGACAAAAAACTTTCTGCCATCTCTGCTTGCTTAATTAAAATATCAAAAAAGAATTCCAGCCATGGCATTATATTTTCTTTGGGAGAACCAATTGTTTTTTGACTCTTACGAAGAGCAATATAATAATCTGGTTTATTATCTTCAATCAATTTCTCATGGGAAATATATGGCATATATTCATATCCCTCTCTTAAAAGTAATAAATTAGTTAAAACCCGAGAAAGCCTTCCATTACCATCGGTAAATGGATGAATTTTTAAAAATTCAACTAAAAAATTCCCTATGATAAGAAGTGGATGATATTTCTTTTCTTTTAAAGTATCTTTCGTCCACTCAACCAGTTCCTGCATTTCTTTTGGAGTGAGGAAAGCCTCTGTTGTATCAAAAAGCACACCAACAGATTCGCCAACATTATTTATCATATGAACCTTATTTTCTTCTTTCTTATAATCACCCTTATGCCTTTTATCTTTGGCAGTATACTTAAGAAGCTCGTTATGAAAATGTTTAATAATTCCTTCATTAAAAGAAATAGTTCTCCATGAATTAAAAACATTTTCTAATAATTCATAATATCCTTTTACTTCTTGTTTATCACGATCTCTAAATTTTTGAATTGAAAGACCTTTAATCATCTTTTCAATATCTTTGTCTGAGAGTTTCGATCCTTCAATACGAGTAGATGCACCAGTAGAAGTAATTAAAACAGATCGTTTTAAGCGACCTAGAGCTTGAGGTCCAAGATTAATCCCAGCAGTCCATCTCCCCTTTAATTCATCAATCCTAGCAATCTTAGATACAAGACTAGCTGGAATAGATTTAAATCTTTTTTTAAATTTATTAGACATAATTGGTTATATTAACTATATCCAATTATATCCAATTAAGAAAAAATAGTCAACGTTTGTTTTTCATTTATCTTGTGGATAACATTGACTTTCACCCCAAAAAATGATATTTTTACTTATGCTTAAGAAATTAATATCTTACTCAATCAGTGCAACCATAGCACTATACATATCTTCTTTCTTATTAGAAGATGTAACAATTACTGATTCATGGCAGACTCTAATTACTATTGGTATAGTACTTGGAGCAATTAATACATTTATCAGACCAATATTGAAATTCATATCATTCCCTATTAACTTAATCACCTTGGGACTATTCTATATAGTAATCAACGCAGGATTGATATATATCCTTGACATATACTTTGATTCCCTATATATTAGTTCCATAACCAGTCTAGGTATAACAGCACTTATTGTTATTCTTCTAGACAATATTACTAAAAAAATCGTTTAATCTATGGAAATAAAAGACTATTTATACATTTTAGAAATTGTATGTTCAATCTCTTTCATAACCTCAGTGCTATTCCAACAAAGAGGAAATGCTTTGGGATCTGCATTTGGAGGAGCTGGAACAACATATTCCAATCAGAGAGGGATGCAAAAGAACCTATACATCGCAAGTATAGTATTTGGAACTATTTTAATTGTTAATGCAATTATTATTAATTACATTTAATCATAATGAAAGAATTACCTAATTTTTCTCAATGGATAAAACTCCCAGAGTTTTTAAATAAGA
>CBDUWM010000035.1:0-6787 GCA_965370925.1 uncultured bacterium | reverse complement strand
TATGATCCTGATGTAATTTGTATGCATGCCCCAAATTCCAAAGAACAATATTTTATATTAAAAAACTTTTTTTCAAAAAAAATATTATGTTGGATACATGGACTAGATGCTATGAGCGGAGCATTTAAATACCCATATGATGGAAATATTCTATTAACACCTATAAAATTTATAAGAAGATTGTTGGCAGATATTATTAAATTCTTTTGCTGGAAAATATTTATTGCTAAAATTAATCCAAAAATAATAGGAGTATCCAAATTTTCCATAAAAGAAATGGAAGCATTCTTATTACAAAAAATAAATAATTATTCTATAATCCCAAACCCAATAGATAACCACTTGTTTAAATTCAAACAAAGAATAAGACCCATCAAAAAAATAATTTGCATAAGATCATTAAACACAAAAAAATATGCTGTTGATATAGCTATTAAGGCATTCTCTAATTCTAAATATCAATTACACATATATGGTAAAGGGAAATTATTAAATTACTATAAAAAATTAGCAAAGAAATATAATTCAAATATAATATTCTTTAACAAATTTTTTAATAGAAAAGAATTAGCAAAATTATTTGAACAATATGACTTAGGTATTATGCCAACAAAGCTTGATAGTCAAGGTGTTATGGTTTGCTAAATGCTTATAAGTGGAATTCCTATAATAACATCAGAAATCGGAATGTGAAATTCTGAGTACAAAACTAACGGTAGTATATTTTTTAAAAATGAAGATTTTATTAAAAAAAATATAACCAATGAAATAAATTCAATAAATATAGAAGAAATGTCTAAAAAGGCTCATATTGAAATGATTAATTTATCAGGCATTGATATGGTAATAAAAAAAGAATTAAAAATAATTACCAATTAAATAATGAAGATATATAATAAAATAAATAAATCTTGGAAAAAATATCCTTCTTATTTCTGGGGAGATTATATCGATGTTAGATATTATCTTTGCAATAAATTGCAAAATATAAAAAATAAAAGAATATTAGACCTTGCTTGCGGTTCAGGCGTCATCATCTCTACTCTAGACAAATCAAATAATATTTATGGTGTGGAAATAGACGACCAAAGAATACAAAACGCAAAAACACTAAATCCACATGCAAATATTATTAAAGGGGATATATTTAATTTGGACTTCAAAGAAAAATTTGATGTAATAATTTTAGCTAATGTATTGCCAAAACACGACTATAAATCAAATAAAACTCCAAAAGAATTAATAGGATATATCAAACAATTCCTAAGACCAAATGGAGCCATCCACTTAACAACTCCTAATTCAGATAATACCTATTATAGAAAAACAACAAAATTTGTAAATGAAGAATATTTAAAAAACCTTTTTCAAGGTTTCAATTATAAAATGAGATATTGGAATCCCTTCCCTATTCAATTACACAAAATCTTAAAGTTCCTCCCTTTCATATTTGATTTCCTAGAATCTATTTCTAATATAAGAAATAAAAGCTGTGTTTCTTTTTATTGTGAGATATCTTTAAAAAATAAATTTAAAGTATAACTTTTAATATCCATAAAATTCTCTTATCTTATTTATAACCTTCTTATATTCTTTAAACTCTGGATATATTGGAAGTGAAATAACAACTTCTGATATACTTTCTGATACTAAAAAATTTCCCTTCTTCCCAGAAAACACTTTTTGCAAATGAAGTGGCTTCGGATAATAAATATTATAAGCAATATCATTTTTATCTAAAGACTTTATTAACTTATTTCTATCTTTAGCTAACAAAGTATATTGATGAAAAGAACACTTAGAAATCTTAGGAAGTATTACTTCTTTCACATCTCTTAGTCCCTTATTATATTCTTTTGCTATTTCAATTCTCTTCTTATTAAAAATCTTTAAATCCTTTATCTTAATATTTAAAATACTTGCTTGTATTACATCCATCCTAGAATTCATTCCAAATACATTATAGGAATATTTATCTTTCTTAGAAGATCCATGACTTCTCAATGAAACAATCTTATCATATATCTCCTTGTTGTTAGTTACCATTGCACCACCATCCCCAAATGCAGACAAATTCTTTGTTGGATAAAATGAAAAGCATCCTATATCTCCTTTAATTCTTTCCCCTATTGCCTGACAAGCATCTTCTAAAACATATAACTTATACTTCTGAGCTATTTCTAATATTGTAGTCATATCACACATTCTCCCAAATAAATGAACTGGTAAAATTGCTTTTGTTTTTTTAGTAATAGCTTTCTCTATTTGAGAAACATCAATATTAAAATCCTCTGTAATATCTACAAATACAGGTTTTGCCCCTACTCTTACAATACTCTCTGCTGTTGCTATAAATGTAAATGGAGTCGTGATAACCTCATCTCCCTTCCCTATTCCTAAAGCTATTAAAGATAAGTATAAGGAATGAGTTCCTGAATCTAATGCTACTGCATATTTAGTTTTGGAAACTTTTACTAATTTCTTTTCAAATTCCAAAACCTCTTTTCCTCCTATAAAATTTGAATCATCAATAATCTCAGAAATCTTTTTTAAAATTTCCTTTTTATATCTCTTATTGTGTTTTGTCAAATCAAAAAATTTCATATTCTTTTCCACATTCACATTTATTACTTTCTAATTTTTTCCCACAAGAACACATCCATCCAATAGGCTTTGCAGGATTCCCTACAACCATCTGGTTATCTAATACATCTTCAATAACAACTGCTCCAGCTCCTACAAAAGCATACTTTCCTATAATAATTCCACATACAATTGTAGAGTTAGCACCTAATGTTGCTCCTTTTTTTATTAAAGTCTTAATATATGAATCTTTAGGAAACTCTGATCTTGGATTTGCTACATTTGTAAATACAACCGAAGGACCTACAAAAACATAATCTTCTAATTCTACGCCCTCCCATACATCAATATTAGATTGTATTTTAACATTATTACCTACTAAAACATCTTTTCCTATCAAACAATTATGTCCAATCTTAGTATTATCTCCTATCTTCGCATTATCTAAAACCTGAGAATTATGATATATACTAACATTCTCTCCAATGCTAGCAGAAGATGACACTTCTACTGTTTTATGAATTTGCATATATTTTCTCTATTAGTTTAATTGCTTTACTGGCTTCCTTAACATCAACTCCCTTATTATTTATAAAATCTTTATACACAAACTTATGTAAATCTTCATAAGAAAGATTATCTTGTGAAGAGAAATTATAATCTACACCATTAATTTTAAATACTCTCTTCTGAGTTTCTTTTGCTGAATCTGTACTCACTCTAAATTTACATTTGAAATTATCTCCAATCAAAACTCCCTCCCCAGTCTTATCTGATATTTTTACATCTTTAATCTCTTTTATATCTCCAAATAAATTAAGTAATAAATCAAAATAATGTATTCCTAAATTAAATAATACTCCTCCAGACCTTTCTTTTTGTCCTTTCCAGATTTTATAATACTCTGGATCTCTATACACAGAAATATCCATTTCAATAATATTATCATCTTTTAAATTCTTTTTAATTTCCTCTATCAAAGGATGATATCTTAATTGCAGAACACAGAAAATATTATCATATTTTTCTAATTCTTCTATTTGTTTTGAATTAATTCCCAAAGGCTTTTCGCACAATACTTTCTTTCCTAAATCTAAAGCAGTCTTACACATCTCAAAATGTAAGTCATTTGGAGTTAAAACACTAATATATTTCGCTGTTGTGTTTTTCAAAACTTCTTTCCATTTGCTTTCCCCATCTTCCAAAGAAACAACATCTACGATTTCTCCTCCTATTTCCTCTATTGAACTTTTATGTCTTGGGTATATAAACCCTTTTCCTATTATTGCAAATTTCATATTAAAACCATGATACATTATTATATCCTCTACCCTTTATAGCATTTCTAGTATCAATAACTAGCTTACTCTCTTCTGCTATTTTATCATAATCAATATTACTATGATCAGTTAATATTAAAACTACATCGTAATCTTTAACATTCAAATCAACTGACTTCATAATCTCACATTCTTTTGAATAGTAATTCATATACTCAAATTTCTCTATATACGGATCATGATACTTCACTATTGCCCCTTTTCTTTTCAAATTAGGAATAATATCATGAGCTGCTGATTCTCTTGAATCTGCTATATCCTTCTTGTATGCGACTCCTAAAACTAATATCTTAGAATCTTTTAATGTCTTTCCTCTTCTATTCAATGCAGTAATTAAATTAGTAACAACATAATGAGGCATCTGTTCATTTATTTCTCCTGCTAATTCAATAAATCTTGCCCAGAAATTATACTCTCTTGCCTTATATGATAAATAGAAAGGATCAGTGGAAATACAATGCCCTCCACACTTAGGAGAAGGATAGAAAGGAGTAAACCCATATGGCTTAGTCTTTGCTGCTTCTATTACTTCCCATACATCAATTCCCATCTTCCCACATAATAATCTAAATTCATTTATCATTGAAATATTTACTAATCTATATGTGTTCTCTAAAATCTTAGTCATCTCTGCTGTCTTTGTATCACTTACTAAATGCACATTCTTTAAAAACTTTAAATAAAATTCCTGTGCTAAGACTCCTGACTCTTTATTTATTCCTCCTACAACCTTTGGCACGTCTTCAAATGGCATTTTATTCCCTGGATCGATCCTCTCAGGAGCAAACGCTAAATAGAAATCCTTATCAGATTCTTTCAATATTGGCAGAACAATATCCTCTGTAGTCCCTGGATAAGTAGTGCTCTCTAATATTATCAATTGATCTCCATTTAAATTCTTTGAAATCTCTTTCACTGAACTCTCTATATACTCAGTATTTGGAATCTTGTGTTTATCTATTGGTGTTGGAACGCAGATTATAATAACATCTCTTTCTTTTAATAAGGAATAATCTATACTAGCAGAAAAATTCTCCATTCCCTTTAACTGAGAATCTGATATATCTCCAATATAGCTCACTCCTTCATTCAACATATCAACTCTCTTCTGTTGGATATCAAGTCCTAAAACATCAAAGCCAGCCTTACTCATAGTATATGCATGAGGAAGACCAACATAGCCCATTCCAATAACTGCTACTTTTGCTTGTTTGTTTTCTATTTTTTCTTTTAAATTCATAATATATACTTTCTTAATATAAAATACACTGAGAAATACGATATCATTGATATAAGCACTATCAAGAATATATGTAGTGAATATACCAATGGGTTAATTAAAACATAATACATAAAGATACAAGATACAATAGATATTAATATTGTTAAAATAAGATTCTTATTTATAATATCTATTGGAACTAATTTTCTCAAATAATAAATATTAACTATCAAAACAAATAAATAAGTTCCAGCTGTTGCCCATGCTGCTCCATAGAAACCATATATAGGAATTAATAATAAATTAAAGAAGAAATTCAATATTGCTCCAAACATAGTTATTAAAAATATCTTTTTCTGCTTATCAAATGAAATTAATGCATGATGAAATGGCATGGAAATATATGCGAAGAAAAGCATCACCAATAATATCTGCATTGCAAAAACAGAAGGCTCATATTTATCTAACCCAAATCCAAAATCAATAATCTTTTCTGCCATAAGATATGTACCTAAAATAACAGGCAAAGCAAGAGCAAACATAGTCTCCAATTGAAAACTCCAAATCTTTTGCATTTTCTCCTTTGATTCTTTTATTAATTTATTAAATGTTGGAAAGAATGATGTTGAGATCAAACTTGCTGGAATCAATGCTATCCATATAAACTTCTGCGCTGCATTATAATACGCAACTTGATCAAACTTATAAAACCACTCTATCATCACAGAATCAATTGATGTATATATATGACCAAACATCCCAGCCAATGCTAAAGGCCATGCCATAGAAAAATACTCCTTCCAAACCTTTGTATCAAATCTAATCTTTATTTTAGAGAAATACTTAGTATAAACATATGCAAAATAAACAAAAAGAACTATGACAGAAATAAGATATGCTAAAGCTAAGAACTCTGCACTAGGATTAAATGTAATAAATAATATTCCCAAAGCAACAACAACAACTCCCTGAATCATATCACCCCATGCATAATATTGTAATTTCTCTCTTGCTTGAAATACTGTAGAAAATATGCCACCGAAAGAAAGAACTGCAACATATAAACCTAAAATAAAGATGGTCTTTGTGGCAATCGTAAATAAAGACACTATACCAATCAATAAAATTGTAAATATTGCTAAAACAAACTTAAAAGAAAGCAAAGCTGAGAAATCTTTTTCATTATCCCTATCTTTTGAAAACTCTCTAATAGTAATATTATTAATACCTAAATCAGCCATTATCACAAATAAAGAAACAAAAGATAGAGCATAATTAAATTCTCCATACTCTGCAACAGATAATAACCTTGCAACATAGATTATTAAAACTAATTTCAATAATCTAATAAATATCTGAGATACTGCAAGCCAAAAAGTATTCTTAAATATTGTCTGTTTTAATCCCTTATTCTCAAATAATATTGCTTTAAAATTCATTCTCCCAAAAATGTTTGTTTAGAATTATACTTATACTCAAATCCATACTTACATATTTTACTTCCATCTATATTACTTGGATATAAGAAAGACTTGTATGCCCCTCTGCATGTAGGGAAGAACCCTAAGGTTAAATGCCACATTAAAAAAAATCCTACTTTAACCATCCACTTAGGAATCTTAATAGTCTTTTTATTTAATAT
>CBDUWM010000034.1:0-6873 GCA_965370925.1 uncultured bacterium | reverse complement strand
GCTCCTATCTGGTTAATTATATACACATTAATGGCAGTAGCATTGTATTTAGTCTGGAATCATATTAAAGTACGAAATATATTTATATTCCATTTGTTATTTAATGGAATGTGGTCTATTTTATTCTTTAAATATCATTTAATATCATGGGCTCTTATAGATTTAATAATTATTTGGTTATTTGCAATATACCTAATGTTTAAGTTTTATAAGATAAGGAAGAACGCGGGAGTTTTATTGTTTCCATATTTATTATGGTTAACATTTGTAGGAATATTAAATTATATATTATTAACATTAAATTAAAAATATGAATCAAAAAACAATAATAAGTGGAATACCAATAATCATACTTATACTACTATTAATATCTATTACTAGTTTTAAGACTTACGAAAATGATATGTTTTCAGTTAAGTATCCAGGATCTTGGAAAATGTTAGAGTCAGAAGATGTGTCTGGAAAGGTCTTTTATACACCATCAAAAAAGACATCATGCACTGCGTATGGATTCTCTAATTCAGAGGAATTTAAAGCAGAAAATACAGAGGAGTTTATAAACACCTTATATCCTAGTGAATCTGAAGTTGAGATTATAGATAGAAGAGAGGTTCTATTATCAGAGCAACCCGCAATTGAAATATATTCTAAGTATAAGGAGTCTTATCAACACGCAGCATATTTGATAGATGGTGATTTAGGTTATGGAATTTACTGTGTTTATGAGAGTTTAGGAGAGAAAGAGAAAAACTCTGTAATGTTCCATAAAATGTTAAATAGTTTTAAATTAAAAATATGACAACTCCGCTAACAGTAAGAGATGAGATATTAGTATGCTTTAGACAAGCGCATTGTGATGATTTACAAACAGAGGATTTAGACGATGAAATTAGAACTCAGTATTGTAACGATTTAGTTAGAAATATTTTTAAAGAAGAAGATGCTGATTTCGATAATCCTACAAAAGAAGACTTATTGAAAGTTATAAAATCATTAGCAGAGTTTTCAAAGAATTTTAGGAATCAAGAAACAGTGAAAAAGCATTTTGGGGAGATAATGTCTTCAATAAATAAAATTAAATAATATGGCAAAAAAAATATTAATTGCTGAAGATGAAAAACCTCTAGCAAATGCATTGAAATTGAAATTATCTGCACAGGGGTATGAAATAGATTTAGCGTATAATGGGGAAGAGGCAATAGATAAATTAAAAAAATCTAAATATGATTTATTAGTTTTAGATTTAGTAATGCCTGTTGTTGATGGATTCGCAGTATTAAAGACTATTAAAGAGGAGGATATAAAAGTTAATATAGTTGTTAGTTCCAATTTAAGTCAGGATGATGATATGGAGGAAGTTCAAAAGTATGGGATTAAGAATTATTTTATTAAATCAGATACTCCAATTAATGAAATTGTAGATTATATAAAAAAGATTGTTAAATAAAGCTAAATAAAAAAAGATGCTATGCACATAAAGAATATAAAAGATTCTTTATTAAATGAGATACTTTTAAATAAAAACTATATATCAAATGAGGACGCAAAGAAGGCACAACAGTATGCAAAAGATAATGATTCTACGGCTGTAGATTATTGTTTAACAGAGTCTCTTTTGAATAAAGATTTAATAGGACAGGCCATATCAGAACATTATGGTCTATCTTATGCTGATTTAAATACTAAAAAACCTTCAGCGGATCAGGTTTTAATTATTCCAGAAAATATTGCTAAAAAGTTTAGGGTTGTTTTATTTGAAAAAAAAGAAAAATCTGTAATTATTGCAACAGATATCCCAAAAGAAAAAGGAATACTTTTAGCATTAAAAAAGATATTTAAAGAAAAAATAGAAATTAGGTTTTCTTTGTCAGAAGATATAGATGATGTTTTAAATTATTATAGAAAACCATTACTCCAAAGATTAGAAAAAATAATTGAATCTAAAGAGAATATTGCTACATCTTTAGTAGCAGAAATTTTTGATGATGCAATAATCTTAAAATCTTCTGATATTCATTTTGAGCCAGTTGATGGAGGCACGACATTAATTAGATTTAGGGTTGATGGAGTTTTAAGAAAGACAGCAGAAATTACAAAAGATTATTATAAAAATATCATTAACTTGATAAAAGTTAAGAGTAATTTGAGAATTGATGAACATTTTGTAACTCAAGATGGTTCAATGAGATATGACACAAAGAAGAATGTTATTGATATGAGAATATCAATTGCTCCTACTTTAAATGGAGAAAAAATAGTAATACGTATATTAAATGCTTATGTCCAAGATTTAGGATTAGGTGATATAGGATTCTCTTCTGTAGATAAATCTATAATTCAAGAATCTATTAAAAAGCCATATGGTATGATTTTGGTTACAGGGCCTACTGGCTCTGGTAAGACAACAACACTTTATTCTTTGATTAAGATATTAAATAGAGCGGACGTGAATATAACTACAATTGAAGATCCTGTTGAATATAGGATTAAAGGAGTAAATCAAATTCAAGTTAATAGAGCAACAGAATTAACATTTGCTAAAGGATTGAGATCAATTGTAAGACAAGATCCAGATATTATTTTAGTTGGAGAAATAAGAGATGCAGAAACAGCAGATATTTCAGTTAACGCTGCTCTTACTGGTCATTTATTATTCTCAACATTCCATGCAAATGATTCTGCAACAACAATTCCTAGATTGATTAATATGGGCGTTGAGCCATTTCTTTTAGCGTCAACTTTGGAAGCTATTATTGCTCAGAGATTAGTAAGAAAGATATGTGATTCATGTAGACATAGTGTTAAATATACTAAAAATAAATTAAATAAAGAGTATCCAGAATTCTCTAGATTTGTTAATAAGAAAGATATTGTTTTATATAGCGGGAAGGGATGTGATAAATGTGGTGGTACTGGGTATATTGGCAGAACTGCGATATTTGAAATAATAAAACTTAATAAAGAACTAAGGAATTTAATATTAAGCAATCCATCATCTGATATTATATGGGATATGGCAAAGAAATATGGTTCTAGATCGTTGTTTGAAGACGGAGTGTTAAAGGTGCTAGAGGGCCAAACAACAGTAGAAGAACTATTAAGAATAGCAAAAGCACAATAATGGATATAAAAAAGATTCTAGATATTAATGTAATAGATACTAATTTCAAAAATGATAAGTTATATTTTATTGAGAATTTTTCTATGCTTGTTAATTCGGGAATGAGTATTGTATCTTCTATTGAGAGTATAGAGACAGAAATAAAATCTTTTAAACTTAAAAAGATTCTAAAAACACTGAAAGAAGAAGTTAAATCTGGAAAGGTTCTATGGAAAGCATTAGATGATACAAAATTATTTTCATCATATGCAATTACTTTGATTAGAATAGGAGAAAATACAGGAAGATTGGCGCAGAATTTAGTAATAATTTCAGAGCAAGAAGAAAGGGAAAAGGACTTAAAGTCTAAAATAGGACTTGCTGTTACTTATCCAGCATTAGTTTTTATATTAACTATTGTTGTTGGTATTGGTATTACGTGGTTTATTCTACCTAAGTTATCTAAAGTATTTGGACAATTAGATGTTGAACTTCCAGCGTTAACAAAAATATTGATATCTTTGGGTATGTTTTTGGAAGAATATGGAGTAATTGCAACACCATTGTTTTTTATATTTTTAGCATTAATATTCTATTTTTTATTTTTCTATAAAAAAACAAGGATCTGGGGACAGAAATTATTATTTGCGATTCCTATTACAAAGAAAATTATAGAAGAAGTCGAGCTATCAAGATTTGGATATTTATTTGGAATACTTTTAGAATCTGGTACACCATTAATTGATTCAATTAAATCATTAGAAGAATCAAGTTTATTTTTCCAATATAGAGAATTTTATGTTTCTCTTACAGAGAGTATTGAAGAGGGATATTCTTTTAATTCTGCTATAAAAAGATTTAAGAATTCTAAGAATATTATTCCTAGACCAGTGCAACAATTAATTTTAAGTGGAGAGGAATCAGGAAATTTATCAGATGTTTTCTTGAAGATTGGCCATATTTATAAGACTAAGTTAGACAGAGAGGCTAAGATGCTTGGTATATTACTTGAACCAATTATTTTAGTAGTTGTTTGGATGGGGGTTGTTTTAGTGGCGTTGGCTGTGATACTTCCAGTTTATTCTTTGATAGGTAATTTTAGGATAAACAAACAAAGTCCAGCCCCTGTGATTCAAAGGACAGAAGAGATAGAAATAATAGAGCAAGAGGATGGAGAGTTTTTAATTATTAGATCATCTAACTCAAGTATAAGATTTTCTCCATCTTCTAATGCTCCAATATTAATAGAGAATGTAATGGAGCAAGAGGAATTTAAATATGTCGAAGAAAAAGATGGATGGTATAAGATTCTTTTAGATGATGAAACTTACGGATGGATAGAAGAAAATTATATTGATATATTAGAAAGATGAAAAATGGAGTAACATTAATAGAATTATTATTAGTTACAGTAATCCTAGTTCTTATCATGGGATTTTCTTTTCCAATGTTAAAATCTACTCTTATTCTAAGTGATTTAGAAATGGCAGAACATAATTTAATAGAATCTATGCATTATTCTCAATCTATGGCAATGTCTGGAAATTTACAATCTAGATGGGGTGTGAAAATACAGAGTACTGATATAATAGTATTTGCTGGTAATAGTTTTTCTACAAGAAATTTAGATTATGATAGAGAATATGAAATACCAACAAGTGTCATAATTTCTGGAATATCTGAATATGTGTTTGATACAATAACTGGGATTCCAAATACATACGGAACAACAACAATAAGTTCAACTGAAAATAATGAAGAAGTTAGTATACAAGTTAATAGTGCGGGAGTTATCGACTACTAATGGGTTCTCCTTAATAGAAGTTTTATTAGCGAGCTCTATTTTTGCTTTGCTTGTTACGGCAGTAGTTGGTTCTTTGATTTATTCTCAAGAATCTGATTATATAGCAGGGAATAGAATAAGAGCTAATTTAATTGCAGAAGAGAGTCTTGAAATCACAAGAAATATCAGGGATGATAGTTTTTCTAATTTGATTGATGGGGACCATTCATTTTCTACTAGTTCTGGAGCATGGGAATTAAGTTCTAGTACAAATGTAATAGACATATATACGAGGTATATTAATATCTCTACAGTTGATGCTAATACTAAGAAAATACAATCATATGTGACATGGCAGGACAATGAAAGAAGAAATGCCACGGCAACGGCAATAACATATTTAACAGATTGGGGAGGCACATCACAGAAAATCAGAGCAATAGAATATTATATTAATGATTTTTCTAATGTGTCATACAATTTAACATTAGATCAGGATTTAGTATCAGACTATTTTGTTATTGTGGAAGGTAGTGATGGAGATGGGACAAAAAATAATAATAGAGGTCCTGATGAGAATTATGTATTTTTACATGCAGATCCATGGGGGACGGGAGACTTAGAAATATCTTCTGGAAACTTAGTATTAAGATTCTTAAGAGGGAATAATATAAATTCATGGACTGGTACTATCACGGTAGTTGAATGTTTGGCAGACTGCTCTACGGATGGATTTAATTTATTAGATATTTCAAAGACTAGTTTTGTGAATAATAATGCAACGGGGACAGACACGCTTGGAGATACATGGTCAGATATAAATCAAGTTGTGTTATTCGGAGGGTTTATGGGTTCTGGAGCATATACAACTGAGACAAACAATGGTGAGCATAATGTTTGTTGGGCTAAAATATGGCCTAGTAGTGTAAGTACAATTAATTGGGAAAGAGATTCTGGTTCTTCGCTTAGCGCATGCTTAAGTACCATTATGGCTATAGAATGGGGTTCTAATTGGGACATTCAAAGAGTGAATGTTACTGGGACTTCAGGAGGAAATGGAGCAAATGTTACAGGAGAATATGACACACAGACAATAATTTCTGTAGTGAGGGATGATACTTTTGTATGGGCAACAGGCATTTCTTCTGATAATGGTATTGGAGATGGAGCGGAAGGAATGTTAATTACTTTAGGTGATGGTGTCAATAAGAATACAAATGAAACATTAGTTGCAGTTGGCTCAGAATATTCAGATACAAAAGATTTCATAGTATATACGATTACACATGATAGTTTGAATACTGATTATCAATTCAAAGCAGATGGCAATACAAATGATTTGATATATGACATAGATGTCGCAACAACAAGTGATTCAACTTCCAGAATGTCACTTGTATCAAACGGATGCAATGGAACTGGGACAGCATTTCCAAGACCAATATTTTCTTCAAGGTTTATAGATTCTAATACAATAAGAGTCGAAAGAAGAAGATTCGGACAGAATTTCCCTGCGTGGGTTCAATCAATAGATTTTTCATCAATATGAGAAAAGGATTTACATTATTAGAGGTTTTACTTTATATAACAATATTTTCTATAATAATTGGTTCTTTTGTTACTTTTTTAATTATGGTGTTTGAAACAAAAGTTAAGAATCAAGCGATAAGACAGGTTAGCCATGATGGATATTTTGTGATAAATATGATTAATTATAATATTAGAAATGCAAAAGATTTTAATTATCCTTTAAAGGGAAATTCTAGTTCAAGTGTTTCAATTCAAACTTATACAACTAGTACAAACCCAACAATATATTATTTAGAGAGCGGATATATTTATGAGAAAAAAGGAGCAGCGAGTCCAGTAAAATTATCATCATCAAGAGTAGTAATTTCAAATTTTTTACTTAATAATATTTCAAAAGGAGACCCTGGTGTGATGACTATAAGTTTTGATGTGATACATCTAAATCCCGAAGGTAGAAATG
>CBDUWM010000033.1:0-6877 GCA_965370925.1 uncultured bacterium | reverse complement strand
GAAGAAGGGAGAGTTTCCAGACAAGCCCCGCACTTCAGGGCGGGGATGTTGACATAATAGTATTTTGATGATAGTATTTGTATCCACCTTAAAAATTGAATAAGGAGAAAGGAATATTAGATATGAAGAAACTAATATTGTATTGGTTGATTATTTGCTTGGTATTTGCTTTTATTATCGTACCAACTGACAGCGTTGATAATGTCAGCGCATTAACTAGAAGAAAAGGAGATGTTATTTTTTCTGAATTTTTCTTTGAATCGAATCAAGGAGAAGTAATAAATGATACAGACTTAAGTTATGAAATGATTAATGTATCGCTTGGATATATTGAGCCAGGGACTATCGGGACGATAGGGTTTACGATTGATCCAGGAAGTAAACTAAACAATGTAGATTATTTTATTTTACTTTATGGTACGAATCAAAGCCCTCCAATTATCGATTTTGATACGACAATTTCTATTGTGGATAAAGTGATTGTGATAGATGGTTGTAAAATGGTTTTGTTTAATAATTTTATAATGCCAGAATGTGATTATCTAAAAGCATATGTAATAGCTGTAGAAAGTTGTGATTCAGATAATCGATTGGATTATGCAAAGATGATAACATGCGGCGAAGCAAATAGTAGACCAATAAGATGCAGTAAAAATTATTATTATCCAAATGGGTGGATTTCTAATATATCAGAAATATCTTCCCATAATGCTAGAATAGGTTTTATTATGACAGATTCGGGTAGTTGCTCATCTGTTTATGCATGGATTAATGTCTATGAAAAGTTGAATAATAGATTGGTAGATTCTTTAGTTGGATATCAGGACATAACATACAAAAAAGATTTTGAAATTGATGTAGAAATTAAAAATCTTCAAAGGGCTAAAAAATATAGGATTGAACTTATTTTAGCTAATTATGTAGGAGTTTTTAAGACTTATAAAGAGTTTGAAACTATTCCAGAAAATCCCAAAATATATACTTTGAAATCTACTAATAGATATTATACTCGTATTGGTGGTGACTCACCCGATAATATAGTTGTTATCAAAGGTAGAGTAGAAGACACTGGTGGATGGGGAAAATATGAGGTTGGTTTCTATTGGAGAGACAAATTTTATAAAGACAATATTTATAATATTGGTGAATGGAAGAAGGTTAGACTTGGCATTGTAGATGCTATAGCATATAAGGAGTATTCGTGGGAAATGCCTCAGAGAAGAGCATCTACTTATGAATACAAGTTTTATGCAAAACCAGAGAGTAAAGAATTTATTGGAAATACTCAATATATTGTTACTTTGGAAAGAAGCAAACCTGATATTATTCTTGTGGGGACAGAATGTTTCGATGATAGAGTTGAGGTAATCTTTGATATCAACTATATGGGTAGCTCAAAGTTGTTGAAACCTAGGTGTGTTTATGGAAGATATACTGAGATAACGCCACTCAATCAACACAATAAAGAAAATGAAGGATTTGGTTTTATTGGTGAAATATATAAGCAAAAGTTTAAAGGAATTATTACAGAGAAAGGTCAATATAGAATAATAATCAAAAACAATTTAGACAATTTATTTCCGGAAGTATTATTACATGAGTTTGGTTTAGATGATATTTATCCAGGATTTAGATATTATATTGAGGTTGAGAATGAATATGGTAATACACGAACGGAGTGCGATTTTTTTATTAGACCTGCAAAAGAAATTCCATGCAAGGTTAAGACATATATTAATAAAAGTGATAATATTTGGCTAAAACATCAAATTGATGCGATTTCTATTGAGCTTGTTCATTCTGGTTATAGTAAAACATATGATCTAAGACTTGGTATTATAGAAATTGGCACTGGGGAATATAATGAAGTTCTTATCAAAAAGGGTTTAATACAGGATTTCTGGCTTTTTGATTTTGATTCTATGGATTTTTGGATGTGGTATGTCATTCGTCCTGTTTGGGAAAAGTCTACGATGAGTTATAGAAGATATCATAATGGATTTAGATATGTATCTCCAAAATCAAAAATCAAGATTCCGTTGACAGTATTTGATAAGCCAGGGAAGTATAGAATATTTGCTATAGGTATCAATGAAATGCAAGAGAAGGAAAATACTAAAAGTTATGGGAACTCTATAGTAGTCAATATATCAGATAATTATAAAGATTCTGAGGTTGCAACAAAGCCAATCATTAGATTAACTCCATTAATCAATACATTGAGAACAGATGGTATAGACTTAAGACTCACAGTTATTAGTTATGGTGGGGCAGAGAATCTTTATATTGATACTAAGATTGTATTAGGAAAATACGTAATAGATGGGACTGGTAATTATGGAGGTAAAGAAAGTATTGGTTCCAGAACAAACATTGCGAGTATTGATCAATCTTTTTTTAACAAAAAAAGAGATGGACTGTGGCCAGAAAAAATAATTCATATAGAAGGTAGACAATCTAATAAAGGATATACATTCTTTGCAATAGCTGAGAATGATATGGATTATTGGAGTAATACTTTTGGGCATTATATTATTACAAAACCAGCAGAGTATGATATAGTTGATCCGGATGGTATTAATAGTTTTAGCACAATTAATACTTTTGAATCAATGTTTCTTAATTTTAGAATTGAAATAGCAGGTAGTTCTTCGGAAATAGAGTTTTGGGTTGATTGCGATTTAGATCCGAAATACCGTAGGGCAAATATGGTAAATGCTGATAAACTTCGTCAGTCAAGTAAAAAAGTTTCTATATGTGAATTTCCATCCGGTGTAAGTCTTATGGTTGATAATCTTTTACCAGGTGCGCCATATCGTTGGATAGTCAAATCGAAAGAGACATTACGTTCTTGGGGCCAGAAGTCAAGTAATAAAAATTGGTTTGGATCAATGACTTGTTATCTTTTTGGAGATAATATAGTGACCTCAAGACATCCAATTAGATTTAGCAAAAAGCCATATATTGATTTTATTACCAGTGCAGATGCTTTATTGAATATTGAATTTGAAGATGTTGGCACTATTATTAATAATAGTGATATGGAAGTAAAAATAACATGGACAAATGTATTAGATAAAGAAAAGAATGATAGCGGATGGATAAGCGTATATGATTGGAGGAAGAACTTTTCCCTTGAAATGAAAGATCTTTCAAATGATAGTTTATATAAGATAGAAATTCAGATAAGAAAATTAGCATGGTATATAGATAAGTCATTATTAAAATGTGGAGTTGTAGATATTTCAGAAGAAATAGACTCCTCCTCAAGAATTATTTTTTTTAGAACTTTAAAAAAATAAAATAAAAATAATGGCCAAAAATTAAATTTGGCCATTTTTCTTTACTCAGGAAACCCCGTATCAAGCGAAGTAGCATGCGAGGATA
The DNA here is from genome assembly GCA_965370925.1 of uncultured bacterium. Taxonomy (GTDB): domain Bacteria; phylum Patescibacteriota; class Minisyncoccia; order Minisyncoccales; family JAGOPM01; genus JAGOPM01. The sequence continues at coordinate 3,490 of CBDUWM010000033.1, read as the reverse complement.
TCATTATTTCTTTTAGTTTAATTTATAAATCTCAGTGTTGTTTATAATATAGATGGTTCCATTTAAGACATAAAAGTCTTTGATGTCAGTGAGTCCTATATCGCTATATTCTTTTATAATATCTCCCGTGGAATTTATTATTACAATTTTATTTCCTCCCTTGTCTAGCATGTAAATATTATCAATGCCTCTTTGAGTCCAGATTTTAGTTGCGTTGACTACTCCTTGAATCTCTAGAGTTTCTTTGTGTTTTCCTTGGAAATATCTATCAATTTTGTTCTTTTCTCTTAGAATCCAGACATTACCATCAATGGCAAATGATTTAGCTTCTTTGATTCTTTTATCATTACCCCATATAACAATGGTTTCTTTTGATTTTTTATATATTGATCCTTCTGTAGTATCTAAGAAATATAGTTTTGAGTTGTAATAGAATAAATCATCTATTCTGATATGAGAGTCTAGAGTTAAGTCTTGTGATCCTATAATGTCTTTTGTGCTGATATGTTCTACAATGGTATTTGGTGCTACGAAGAAGTATATTGAACCTCCTCCTGTTACAGGATTAGAAAAGTTATAATTAGTACTTGTTTTAATAGTTTTTAGATCTTTCAAATTTATTTTGTAAAAAGTCTTGCCAGATGAATTATAAAGATATATTGCGTTATTAATCACCACTAGATTCTCTGGAGAAAAATCATCTTTGGCAAAGCTGTATAAAGCGGGGATAGTAGGTTCTGGTTTAGAAATTTCCTCTGTGATTTCTTTTGGTTCTTCTTTCACGATTGGAACAGTTTTTATTTCCTTAACTTCCTTTTTTTGTAATTGAGTAAAAGTAAAATATCCTGCAAAGATTACTAATGGGACAGCTAAAGCAATTAGTATTTTCTTTTTTGAGAAATTGAATTCAGGTAATTGTGGAATGTTGATTTTTGGCATAGAGAATTTTTCTTTTACTTCTGGCGCTCCATTGAAAGCTAACATTAATATCATTCCTTTTGTTTCTCTTAATTCATCTTTATATTCTTTGAATATTCCAGCCAGGTCTTTCTGATTCCATTCTTCTTTTATTAATTCGGATAATATATCTTCATCTTCAAGTACATTATATAAGTCAGGAGTGGTAATTATCATTCTGTCTCCATTACTTAACTTACCAATAGCAATGTTTAGGAAATATGATCCTGGGTCTGAGTCTAGTGTCTGATCTTCTAGGTTATCAGATATATCAAATACTTCGTCTCCTCGTAATAGAAGTATTTTTATCTCTCCTAATTTAACAAAATTAATTAAGTCTTTTTTGACATTCAATGATGCGAAGTCTAGATTGCCAAGCCAGTTAGTCTCGTCTTTTTTAACTTTTTGTTTTAAGAAAGAGTTTGCTTTAATTAATGATGTTTTAAATGCTTGCTTGGAATCATTATCTTGTTCATAGAAGTTATCTTTGATTAAAGTGTTAATCTCTATCAATAACTCTTTGCTTTTAGGATAAGCATTTGATATCTGTCCAACACAGAATAAAGAGCCATTTTTGCTTTTTTTTGTTGAGATTAAACTATCGAAAACAACATCTTCTATTTCCTTATTATTAAAATGAAATTCAAATATTTCCATATACTAATAATAAGACAAAGAGGGGATTTTATCAATTGTTTAAAATTGGTATAATGGAAATATGACAAAGCATATATTTGTATGTGGCGGTGTTATGTCTGGAATCGGAAAAGGCATTACATCAGCTTCAATTGCAAAAATTCTAAAAAGCTACGGATACTCTGTTTCTAATATTAAAATAGATCCATATTTAAATGTAGATGCAGGAACTATGAATCCAATAGAACATGGAGAAGTTTTTGTAACAGATGATGGGTTAGAATCAGATCAAGATTTAGGTAATTACGAAAGATTCTTAGATCAAAATATGTATAGGTATAACTATATGACAGCAGGTCAGATATTTATGTCTGTAATACAGAGAGAGAGGAATTTAGGATATAAGGGGAAATGTGTAGAGTTTGTTCCTCATTTGTCAGATGAGATAATAGATAGAATTAAAAAAGCAGAGAAAGAGACTAAAGCTGATTTTATAATAACAGAGATTGGAGGAACAGTAGGGGAGATACAAAATGCTTTATTCTTAGAAGCAGCAAGACAGATGCATTTGAGGAATGAAAAGAATGTTTTGTTTGTTTTGGTTTCTTATCTTCCAGTTCCAAAGAAACTAGGGGAGATGAAAACAAAGCCAACTCAGTATTCTGTTAAAACTTTAAATTCAGTAGGAATACAACCAGATTTTATTATAGGAAGATCTGAAAGTGCAGTTGATGATATTAGGAAGAGAAAGATTTCCATTGCATGTAGTATGGATGAAAGAGATATAATATCTGCACCAGATATTGATTCAATATATAGAGTGCCTGTTAATTTTGAGAAAGATAATATTGGAAAAAGAATATTATCTAAACTTGGACTTAAGCCAAGGAAGAGAGATTTCTCAAAATGGGAAAAACTTGTGGAAAGAATAGAAGCAGAGAAAAAGAATGTTAATGTCGGTATAGTAGGAAAATATTTTGAGTCAGGTGGGTTTACTTTAATGGATTCATATATTTCTGTGATTGAGGCAATTAAACATGCAGGATGGGCAAATAATGTAAATCCAAAAATACAATGGTTAAATGCGGAAAGTTATGAGAAGAATAAGAATAATTTAAAAGAGATTAAGAAATTTGATTGTATTGTAGTTCCTGGAGGATTTGGTAAGAGGGGAATAGAGGGGAAGATAAGAGCAATACAATACTGTAGAGAGAATAAGATTCCAATATTAGGTTTATGTTTGGGAATGCAATTAGCAAGTGTTGAGTTTGCTAGAAATGTCTGTGGGATCAAAAATGCTAATTCTGCTGAAATGACAGAAAACAAGAATGAGATTATTCATATAATGGAAGGTCAGAAAAAGAAACTAAAAGAAAAGGACATGGGTGGATCAATGAGACTTGGAGCATACGACTGTAAACTTAAAAAAGGGACTAAAGCATATTCTTTATATAAGAAGGAGTTAATATCTGAAAGACATAGACATAGATATGAGTTTAATAATGAATATAAAGAATTGATGGAAAAGAAGGGATTAGTATTTTCTGGAATAAATCCAAAGAAGAATTTAGTAGAGATTATTGAGATTAAAAATCATCCCTTTTTTATAGCATCTCAATTTCATCCTGAATTGAAATCAAGACCAGAAAATCCACATCCTTTGTTTGTTGGATTAATTAAAGCTGGAATAAAAAAATGAAAAAATACATCTTTCTTCTCCTAACAATATTCACAGTAGTACATGCCCAAACACTCCCACCCACAGTAATATCAGAAGGAGCACAGACATACATTAATACAATAGTATTCTCTTCTTCAGTCTGGACTTCCGAAGGTAGCCCTGTAAAAGTATCCGTATATCACAGATACTACATAAAAGGAACAAACACAGTAAACG
>CBDUWM010000032.1:0-6903 GCA_965370925.1 uncultured bacterium | reverse complement strand
TAAGAATAGAGGACTCATCTGGAATAATCCAGATTGCTCTTAGAAGAGATTCTGTAGGAGAAACAAAATACAAGTTATTCCATGAACACTTTGACTTAGGAGATTTCATAGAAGTCACAGGCATCTTATTTAAAACAAAAACAGAAGAAAAAACTCTAGACACACAAGATTTCAAAATACTATCTAAAAGTCTTTTGCCTTTACCAGAAAAATGGCATGGAATTTCAGACATTGAAGAAAGATACAGAAAAAGATACCTTGATTTAATTTTCAACAAAGAACAGAAAGACAAATTCATTACAAGATCTAATATCATATCTTCTATCAGAGAATTCTTAGAAAAAGAAAACTTCTTAGAAGTAGAAACTCCAATACTTCAACCACTTTACGGAGGAGCAAGAGCAAAACCATTTAAAACACATTTAAACGCTTATGACATGGATATGTACCTAAGAATATCTCCTGAGTTATACTTAAAAAGACTTATTATAGGAGGATTTGAAAAAGTATATGAAATAGGGAAGTCATTTAGAAATGAAGGAGTAGATAAATTCCATAACCCAGATTTCACTGAACTAGAATTCTACTGGGCATATGCAGATTACAAAGACCTAATGGATATCACAGAAAAGATGTTTAAATACATTACAGAGAATGTATTAAAAACAACTGAAATTAAAATTGGAGAAAATACAATAGATTTTTCAAAACAATTTGAAAGAATTGATTTTACTGATTTATTACATAAATATGCAAAGATTGATTATGACAGTATAAATGCTTCTGCATTAGAAAAAAAAGCAAAGGAATTAGGAGTGAAAGTAGAGGAAGGAGCAGAAAAAGCAGTAATAGCAGATGAGATTTATAAAAAGTACTGTAGAGATAAAATTATCCAACCAACTTTTATTATTCATCACCCTATTGGCTTCCAAGCTTTAGCTAAAAGAAAAGATGAAAAAAGACTTGCCAATTTACAATTAGTAGTAGCAGGAGCAGAACTTGTGAATGCGTTTTCTGAGTTAAACGATCCTCTAGAACAGAGAGAGAGATTCAAAGAACAAGAAGAAATGTTTAAAAAAGGATTTACTGAAGCTCATAAGTCTGATACTGATTTCATTGAAGCGCTTGAATATGGAATGCCACCATGCGCTGGATTTGGAATGGGAATAGACAGACTTATTATGCTTTTAACTGATTCTACAAACTTAAGGGAAATTATCTTATTCCCTACAATGAAACCTAAAAACAAATAATATGTTGGATTTAAAATTTCTAAGGGAAAACAAAGAAAAAATAAAAGAAGTAATAAAGAATAAAAACTCTGATGTTGATATAGAGTTATTCTTTGATTTAGATGAGAAAAGAAGAGACTTGCTTACTAAAGTTGAAGAACTAAGAGCAGAACAGAAAAAAGCAGACAAAGAAAAAGGGAAAGAATTAAAAGAACAAATCATTACAATCAATGAAGTCCTAAAACCAATCCAGCAAGAATGGTCTTCTATATATGAAAGAATACCAAATACTTATTCAGAACAAACACCCATTGGAAAAGATGAAAAAGAAAATGTCATTACAGAAAAAATAGGAGAAGTAAAAAACTTTGATTTTGAAATAAAAGATCATATCCAATTAGGAAAAGATTTAGACTTAATAGATATAGAAAATGGAGTAAAAGTTTCAGGATTTAGAGGATATTTCATTAAGAATGACTTAGTTTTACTAGAACAAGCATTACTATGGCATTCTCTATTAAAACTAAAAAATAAAGGATATTCATTAATGTCTCCTCCAACACTTATTAGAGAATTCACTTTAAAAGGTTCAGGACATTTCCCATTTGGATCAGAAAACATTTACCAAACTGCAAATCCACATAATCTAAAAGATGAAAACAAAGAAGAACTATATCTAGCAGGAACTTCAGAATCAGCCTTACTTGCTTATTACTCAGATTCTATACTAAATCTTCCAATCAAATTAGCAGGAATATCTCCTTGCTATAGAAGTGAGGCAGGATCATATGGGAAAGACACAAAGGGACTATATAGAATGCATGAGTTCAAGAAAGTAGAACAGGTAATAATCTGCACAAAAGAACAAGCAGAAGATCTATATAAAGAACTAGAAGACAATTCTAGAGAAATTTTAGATGAACTAAAACTACCATATCAGATAAAAGAAATCTGTACTGGAGATATGGGAGCTCCTAAATATAGAATGCGAGACATTGAAACATGGATGCCATCTAGAAATGATTATGGAGAAACCCATTCATGTTCTCATTTATCTGATTGGCAGGCTAGAAGACTTTCAATCAAATACAAAGATAAGGAAGGAAACAAGTTATTTGCATATACATTAAATAATACTATGGTTGCTAGTCCTAGAATACTGATTTCAATATTAGAATACTATCAACAAAAAGATGGAAGTATTAAAATACCTGAAATTTTAGTTAAGTACTTAGGATTTGATACTATATCATGATAGAAGAAAAAGACTTACAAATTGATAATCTCTATGTTTCTTACAAGGTATCTGGCACTGGTACTCCTGTTTTGATTTTGCATGGATGGGGACATAACTCTACCCATTGGGCAGAAATACAAAAGAGAATAACAGAAAAAGGATTCAAAGTCTATATTCCTGATTTACCAGGGTTTGGAAAAACTCAAACTCCAGAGATTCCATGGACAATAGAGAGATATAAAGAATTTATAAAGAAATTTATCAAAGAAATAAATATCACTGACTATATTCTGATCAGTCATTCTTTTGGAGGAAGAATATCAATATTACTAAGTTCAGAAAACAACACTATTAAAAAGCAAATACTAATCGGAGCAGCAGGACTATCTTCTAAAAAAAGCAAAAAGCTTACTATTCTCAATATTATTTCTAGATTAGTTTCAAACTTAATGGATATCTTAAAACTAACATCTTTTAAAAGAAAACTCTCTGACTTTTATTCTCAATTAGTAAATTCAGATTACAAAATAGCAAATGCAATAATGAGAGATACTTTAAGAAATGTAGTTGCATATACCTTATTCCATAGAGTAACCAGTATTAATGTAAAGACTAAAATTATCTGGGGAGAATTAGATGGAATAACGCCATTAGAATCCGCATACTACTTAGATAAAAACATCAAAAACTCTGAGTTGAAGATAATAGAAAAGGCTAATCATAGCCCTCACTTATACGAAGTAGAAAAATTAACTAAAGAGATTATAGATTTTATACAATGAATGGATTAATCACAACAATTCTAATATTTTTCATTATTTTAAAAACAAAAGAAATTCTCTTTTGGATTTATTTATGGCAATTAAAAAACTACCATATTAAAAGATTCCTTGCTCATTTTTCTACATATAATGGAAGAAAGTTAATGTATGATAAAAAAAGAATCATTAAATCTATTCTACTTTCTATATTCTTAATAGGATTGTTATTCAATTTTCAAACTAATTTACTCTTTTACATCTCTTCATTACTTCTGTTCTTTATATACATACTAGAACTAATACTCACAATATTAAGAAAGATTATTCTTCCTGTATTTAATATAAAAACAATATTCCTTTCTCTTGTATCAATATTATCTATTCTCTCTTTAACTTTTCTATACTTCAATAACCTAGAAACAACCATAAATTATCTGTTATTCTTCTATGTCCCTGTATTTATCTTATTCCTAGATATCTGTATTCCATTATTAGTTTCTTTAATTGTCTTATCATTACAACCAATTACAGTAATATACAGAACAATTGTAATAGAATCAGCAAAAAATAGAATAAAAGAAGTTCCTAATTTAAAAGTAATAGGAATCACAGGATCATATGGAAAATCTTCTACAAAAGAATACCTATACGAGATAATAAAAAACAACTTCAATGTTATCAAAACACCAAAGAATCTTAACTCAGAAATGGGAATATCTCAGACAATACTAAAAGACTTAAGGAACGAACACACTATATTCATCTGTGAGATGGGAGCATATTCTAAAGGCGGAATAAACTTTCTAACAGAAATCGCAAAACCAGAAATCGGAATATTAACTGGAATAAACGAACAACATCTAGCAACATTCGGAAGTCAGAAAAATATCATAGATACTAAGTTTGAATTAATAGACTCTCTTCCTGGAACAGGACATGCAATTCTAAATACTAACAATAGTATTATTAAAAAAGAATTAAAAGAAAGGAAATTCAGAGTAGAGAATATTGTGCCTATATCAGACATCGCTGACTTAAAAAACAAAGATGGGATTATAGAATTCAAATATAAAAAAGGGAATTTTAAATTAAACCTGCTAGGAGCTGAGAATGTAATAGAGAATATGCTACTGGCTATTGATTGCGCTTTGATTTTAGGAGTTCCTATAAAAACCATAGAAAAGAACGCAAATGCGATTAGAGACAGAAAACTCTTTGAAAATTCAGATCATATCAAAGTAATAGACTCTACATATTCATCTAATCCAAATGGAGTAATCACAGAAATCAATTATTTATCAACATTTAAAGGAAAGAAAATTCTAGTAATGCCTTGCTTGATTGAATTAGGAACAGAATCAAAAAGAATACATAATGAAATAGGAAAGGTAATCGCAAAGAATTGTGATATGGCAATAATCACATCAAATGATTATTACGCTGATATAAAAGAAGGAACAAAAGAATTTCAAAACATCTTCCTTATTAAAGATAATGAAAAGATCATAGAAAAACTCTCTGACTTTGTTAAAGAGGGAGATGTTATTCTATTTGAAAACAGAATCGCAAATACTGTAATAAATGAATTCCTTCCTTTCCAAGAAAAAAGATATGATTAATACAACTTTATCTCCGAATACCCAATCAGATGATGCCTTATTAGCCCTAAAACTCTTGTTTCTGCCCTTTAATTACAATAAAGGAAACAATATACCAGACATCAATAATCTCTTTGAAAACAAGCATGTTTCCTATACAAATGCAGGAAGATCTGCATTCTTAGAAATACTGAAACATCTAGACTTTGAAAAAAAATCTGAGATTATAGTTCAAGCATATACCTGTAATGCACTATTGAATCCTATCTTAAAATCTGGATTAACTCCTATATATGTAGACATCTGTGACGACCTAAATATTGATCCAGAGAAAATCAAAATCACAGAAAAAACAAAGGCAATTGTAATTCAACATACCTTCGGTCATCCTTCAAAGATTAAAGAGATACAGAAAATAGCAAAAGAGAATAACTTAATTCTAATAGAAGACTGCGCTCATTCTTTAGGGAATAAATATGAAGGAGAGTATTTAGGAAACTTCGGAGACTATGCTTTCCTTTCCTTTGGAAGAGATAAGATAATATCATCAGTATATGGAGGGGCAATAATATCTAAGGAAAAATTGAATCTAAATTTAAAATATCCTTCTTATTTCTGGACATTTCAACAGTTACTACATCCAATACTCTTTTTCTTCTTTATTAAACCATTCTACAATCTTCTTTTAGGAAAAGTAATTGCAAAAGTATTTTTATCTTTGAATCTAATTTCAAGATCAGTATATAGGGAAGAGAATCAAGGAATATTCTTAGATAAATATTTCCCCAGAAAACTACCGAATGCTTTAATCTCTTTATTAAACAATCAGTTTAAAAAACTATCTGTATTCTCAGAACATAGAATTAAAATCCAAGAATACTATATCAATAACTTAAAAAAAGAAATGGTATTTACAGATAACAAACATGCTTTAATGCGCTTCCCAATATTAGTAGATAATCCAGAACCATTACTAAAACACCTAAAAGAAAAAGGAATACATTTAGAAGATGGATGGCAGAAATCAGTAATAGTACCACCAAAAACCAATTTAGAGAAATTCTATTACAGATATGACTGTAAGAATGCAGAAAGTATTTCAAAAAGAATAATAAATCTTCCTACACATATTAATACAAGCATGGAAGATGCAAAAACATTAGTAGATACATTAAACAAATGGAATTAAAAAGAATACAAAACAAAGAAGATTGGGAGGGATTCTATAGAGAAATCAAAATAGAACATAAGACATTTCTTAATTCATGGAATTGGGGAGAGTTTTATCAGTCTTTAGATTCAAAAATTTACAGACTAGGAATATATGAAGGACAGAAGCTTCTTTCTGTTTGTTTAGTTATTAAAAAAGAATCAGAGAGTAAATGGAAAGCAAAAATAGGAAGTCATTTGTTTATTCCTCATGTACCTACAATATTAGATAAATTCAAAGAAAAAAAAGAAAGAATACTAAATATCAAAATAAAAGAATTAAAAAACATAGCTAAAAAAGAAAACTCTAATTTTATTAGATTAGCTCCAATTTTTGATAGAAATGAAAAGAACAAAAAAATATTTAAAAACTTAGGATTTAAACCATCTCCTGTATTTATCCATCCAGAAATCTCATGGGTATTGAATATTGAGAAAGACATAGATGAGTTACTTGCCGATATGAGAAAGACCACAAGATATATGATAAGACAAGGGATTAAAAATGAAGTGGAATTTATTAAATCAAATGATATAAACGAATACAATGATTTATATCTTCAAACAGTAAAAAGACAAGGATTCACTCCTTTTACTATGAGATACCTAGAAAACGAATTAGAATCCTTCGGAGATGAAATAGAATTATACTTTGTGAAATACAAAGACCATATTGAATCAGGAGCAATGATCATATACTGGCAAGGGCAGGCATTCTATCATCAAGGAGCATCAGATTTAAAATATAGTAAGGTTGGAGGATCGTACTTCCTACAATACAAAATAATAGAAGAAGCTAAGAAAAGAGGAATTAAGATGTATAACTTCTGGGGGATAGTAGATGAAATAAAAGAGAAAAAGGATCT
>CBDUWM010000031.1:0-7097 GCA_965370925.1 uncultured bacterium | reverse complement strand
GTTTGAATACAATAGATGCGTATAGGAATGTAAATGCAAATACTAAGAAGAAATAAAATACATTATATCCCCAAGATTGCATATTTAAACTGTTTAATAAAAATGATGATATATCTCCTCCAATTCCTTCTTGTCCTTTTAATACATTTGCTAGAATATTTGGAATCATCATAAATGAGATAGCAAAAATAATAGGAATAACCCCTGTAGGATTAATACTTAATGGAAGATTCGTTGTTGCCCCTCCATAAACTTTATTCCCTCTAATTTGTTTTGCATATGACTCGGGAATATTTCTCTTAGCTTCATTTACAAGTACTACTGCAACTACTAAGAATAATGCTACTAATAAGAAAATTAATAGCCCTGTTATTCTATCTGCGGTCATATCATTTTGAAACATAAATAAATTCTGTCCAATACTGATGGGTACTCTAGCTAAAATTCCAGCAAAAATCAATAATGACACTCCCTCTCCAATTCCTTTCTCTGTGATTAACTCTCCCAACCACATTAAGAATATTGATCCTGCTGCAATAGCAGACATTGCTGCTACCAACTCAAGTCCATGCAAAGTAATACCAAACAGTTTAAGCATGGCATATGATTGAGCAATTGATAGGGGAATTGTTGCAAATCTTGCGTATTGATTAATCTTCTGTCTTCCTGCTTGTCCTTCTTCTTTCTGTATTTCCTCTAATTGAGGAATAATAATAGTTAATAATTGAAAAACAATTGTAGCTGTAATATAGGGACCAAGTCCAAGCATGACTAGTGATACTTGATCTAAAGCTCCTCCAGTTAATAAGTCTAAAAATCCAAATGCTTCATCTCCTAATATACCAGCGCCCATTTGCTTATTAGCAAACTCTCCTAACCCCGGAGCAGGGATATTAGCCATCAATCTGAATACTCCCATTGCACATAGAACAAAAAACAATCTTTTTCTTAAGTCTTTAATTTTAAAAATCTGAGAGATCTTTTTAAACATATATATTATGTCTTTTTAGGTTTGGGTGCATCTTTCTTTACCACCTTCTTTACAACTTTCTTCTCTACTTTCTTAGAAAATTTCTCTTTTGAAATTTTCCTTGCTATTTCTTTTGCTACCTTCTTAGCTGTATTTCTTGATAATTTTTCTTCAATAACTGTTCCTCCAGCTTTTTCAATCTTCTCTTTTGCAGTCTTTGATACTAAACATCCAGAAACTTTTAATTTCTTTTTTAATTCTCCAGTTCCTAAAATCTTTACTTTTGGAAGCTTATTATCTATTCTACCAAGAATCTTTGATTTTACCAAAGATAAAGGACTTAATATCATTTTCTCATCAAAATGCTTTTCAATAGTAGTTAAGTTAATTGAAATTGGCTTAGCTCTTGTAATTGAAAAACTATATCCTCTTAACTTATGATATCTCTTAAGTATTTGTCTGATAAGAGGTTGCTTTCTTGCTCCTGCTCTACAATTCTGTCCATTCATTCCTTGTCCACAGTAAGCACCTCTCTTGCCTCCTCTAGCAATTCTCTTTTTACTCTTCCTTTTAGTTTGTAATTGGTTTATTTGCATACTTTTTTATTAATCATTTTTTTTCACCAATCTTGGCTTTGATGGATCATTATCCTCTGGCTTTGCTTTCTTTACTGCCTTAGCAGTTTCATTATTAATCTTTAACATTTTTAAAGCCTTGATTGTAGCCATCGCATTATTCAATTTATTTTTTGTTCCACCCATCATTTTTGATGTGATATCTGAAATCCCTGCAAATGAACAAATAACTCTTGTTGTACCTCCAGCAATTAATCCTCTTCCTGGCTTTTGTGGTTTAAGCATAACTCTTGCTGCAGAATACTTTGCAAATACTTCATGAGGAATAGTTCCTCCTTTCATAGGTACTTTAACAAAATTCTTCTTAGCTTTTCTTGTTGCTTTTTCTACTGCTTGCGCAACATCTTTTCCCTTTCCTGTAGCAACTGCAACTTGTCCCTTTCTATCTCCAAGTACAATAACTGCACGGAAACTCATTTGCTTTCCTCCTTTTGTTACTCTTGTAACTCTTCTCAAATCTAAAAGCTTAGAGTCATAAGGACTCTCTGGTCTTTCTGGTCTTTTACCAAAAGGTTTCCTTTGGTACGGAGATTTAGAAAATGGTTTTTTAGTATTGTTATTATTATTGTTGTTATACATAGTTACTTAGAATTTTAATCCTCCTTTTCTTGCACCTTCTGCTAAAGATTTAACTCTTCCGTGGTATTTATATCCACCTCTATCAAAAACTACTTCTTTAATTTTTTTCTCTAATGCAAGTTTTGCAATTGCTTGTCCAACCTTATCAGCTTTTTCTACTTTTGTTCCTGTTTTAATTTCTGTATCTTTTGCTTGCAAAATTATCTTATTAGCAACATCATCAATTAATTGAGCATAAATATGAGTATTTGATCTAAATACGCAAAGTCTAGGTTTAGCAATTGTTCCAGAAACTCTTGCTCTAACCCTATTATGTCTTCTTAATCTTTTTATTTGTTTTTCAATCATATTTTATTTTGTTGCTTTTTTACCTAGTTTTCTTCTTACGTATTCTCCTTGATATCTGATTCCCTTTCCTTTATATGGTTCTGGTTTCTTAATCTTTCTAATCTTTGCTGCAAAATTTCCAACTTTCTCTTTGTTTATTCCAGAAATTGTAATAATATTGCTTTTAACTTCTATTTCTAAATCTTCTGGTTTAGTAATATTTACAAGATGAGAAAAACCAAGTTTCAAAACTAATTGATCTCCTTGTATTGTTGCTTGAAATCCAAGCCCTTTGACTTCCAAAACTTTAGAATAACCTTTAGTAACTCCTTCAACCATATTAGCAATTAATGCTCTGAATAATCCCCAATATGCTTTTTGAGCTGTTAGTTTTTTAGGGTTAGGATCTGCAGGGTTTACAATAACTTGATTATCTTTAATCTCAACTTTAATTTTTGAAATTAAATTTAATTTAAGTTCTCCCTTAGGTCCTTTTACTGTAACCTGTTTATCTTGGATTTTTATTTCTACACCTTCTGGTATATTTATTGGTTTTTTTCCTATTCTTGACATATATCTATTACCAGATTTTGGCGATTACTTCACCACCTACCTTTTTTCTCAAAGCATCAATATGGCTCATTATGCCTCTTGATGTTGAAATGATAGCGATTCCGCTTCCGCCTTTAACTGGCTTTAATTCTTTATAATTTGAATAAATTCTCTGACCTTGAGTTGAAACTCTTTTCAATCCTGAAATTCTTGGATTCTTATCTTTATCGTATTGCAAAGTAATCTTTAAGATTCTATTCTCTTTTTTTCCAATCTTAGAAATGCCTGCAATAAATGCATACTTTTCCATTACTTGTGCAATTTGATACTTTACCTTTGAAAAGGGAAGATCAACTGTTTGTTTATTTACAGCTTGCGCGTTTCTTATTCTATTTAATAAGTCTACTATTGGGTCCATATATTTTTTTTACCAACTTGATTTTGTAATTCCTGGGATTAAACCTTTATTTGCCATTTCTCTAAAACAGCATCTACACAATCCGAAATCTCTCATGAATCCTCTTTTTCTTCCACACTTGAAACATCTATTAGATTTTCTTGAAGAATACTTCGGTGTTTTTTTTGATTTTGCTATTTGACTTGTAATTGCCATATTTCTTTAATCTTCTTTTTTAAATGGGAAACCCATTGATTTTAATAATTTCAAACCTTGTTCTTTTGATTGTGCTGTTGTATTAACAGTAACTTGTAATCCAAATACTTGCTTTTCTTTTTCTTGAACAATTTCTGGGAATACAATATGTTCTTTAATTCCTATATTTAAATTTCCACTCTGATCAACTTTTCTTAATTCAATTCCTCTGAAATCTCTTGTTCTTGGTAATGCAACAAATATCAATCTTTCTAAGAAATCCCACATCATTTGTTTTCTTAATGTCACCTTAGCTCCAATAACAAGTCCATCTCTGATTTTAAATCCTGCAATTGATTTCTTTGCTTTTGTAAGTAATGCTTTTTGTCCTGTAATCTTAGCTAAATCTCCTGATACTAATTCAATTGCTTTTCTTCTTGCCTCTCCTGTTGTTCTTGCTGTTTCTCTACCAAAGCCAACATTAAGTACAACCTTACTAATCTTTGGTATTGCCATGATATTTGTAAAGTCTTTTTTTAACTCTAATATAACTTCTTTTTGGTATTTTTCTTTTAACATATTATATTACTTGTCCGCATTTCTTGCAGATTCTTGATTTTTGTCTTTTGCCTGTTTTTGTTTTAGACACCTCTATTCCAACTCTTGTTGCCTTTCCACATTTAGTGCAAATAACCTTTACATTTGATACATCAAAGAAACTAGGCATTTCAACAATTTGTCCTTTCTCTCCTTGCTTTCTAGGTTTTGCATGCTTTTTAACGATGTTGATTCCTTCTACTTTAATCTTTCCATCTAATGGCCTGCAAGCTAAAACCTTTCCGCTTTTACCACGGTATTTTCCAGCTATTACTAATATTTTGTCTTCTTTTTTTACCTTCATATTACTTCTTTTGATAATCCAATAATCTCACTATAACCTTTATCTTTTAAATCTCTTGGGATTGGCCCAAACACTCTATTTCCTTTTGGTTTCTTTGTCTTTCCTTCCAAAATTACTGCTGCGTTATCGTCAAACTTAACGTATGATCCATCTTTTCTTCTAAAAGCCTTTTTCTGTCTTACAATAACAGCTCTTACAATATCATGCTTTTTAACGTTTTTTCTTGGTTCTGCTTTTTTAACTGAAGCTACAATAACATCACCAATACGAGCATATCTTCTGCCTGTTCCACCTAGAACTCTGAAGCATTTAATAAGCTTTGCACCTGTGTTATCTGTAACTTTTAGCATTGTTTCTTCTTGAATCATATGTTTAATTAATTACTTTCCATTTTTTTGTTTTTGAAATTGGGCTACATTCTTCTATTTTAACCTTTGTTCCAACTTCCAAATCCTTTGAATTTTCTGCATGCACACTATACTTTTTATGAATCTTGTAGTATCTCTTATACTTTGTATTAAACTTTGTTTTTCCTACTTTAACTACAACAGTTTTTTCTGCTTTATTTGATACTATGTTTCCTTGTAATATTTTCTTTGGCATATTATTGTTTTTCGTTTAGCAAAGTTAAGATTCTTGCAACAAGCTTCTTGTTCTTTTTGATCCCTGATGTTTGCTTTAATTTTCCCAAAGTATATTCAAATCTTTGGTTTTGAATCTTTTTTCTTGTGTCTGACAACAAATCATTTAATTCTTTATTGTTTTTTTCTTTTAACTCGCTAAATTTCATATTTTCTTTACAAATTTTGTTTTAATAGGAAGTTTAACCGATGCTTTTTTGAATGCTTCTCTTGCTGTCTTTTCATCAATTCCATCTAATTCAAATATAATCCTTCCTGCTTTTACTGGACATACATAATGATCCAATGATCCTTTTCCACCTCCCATAGGAACTTCAGCTCCCTTCTTTGTAATTGCATGTGCAGGAAATATTCTTATCCATAACTTCCCTTGTTTTTTAATATATCTTAATATAGTTCTTCTTCCTGATTCTAATTGCCTTGAAGTAACCCACTTAGCAGACATAGCCTTTAGACCGAAAGATCCGAAAGCTACTGTTGTTCCTCTTGTAGCAACTCCTTTACTTTCTGGCGCTCTGAAAGTCTTCCTCCATTTAACTTTTTTTGGCATTAATAATGACATATAACTTATTTATCAAATTTATCTCCTTTATATAACCAAACCTTTATTCCAATAACTCCATATGAACATATTGCTTCATAAAATCCATATTCAATATCAGCCCTTATTGTCTGTCTTGGTAGTCTTCCAAATGCAACTGATTCTTTTCTAGCAATAGAAACACCATTTAATCTTCCTGCAATTGCTATCTTTGCTCCTTTAATTTCTCTATGGAATTTAACTTTTGATAATGCTTGTTTCAAAGCTCTTCTGAATGCTACTCTTCTTTCTAATTGTCCTGCTATCCATTGTGCAATAAATACTGAGTTTGCCCATGGATTCTTAACTTCTTTAATTTCAAAAACTAATTCTTGTCCATCTTTTAAAACTTTAGTAAGTAAATCTTTTTTAATAGCTTCAATTCCCTTACCTTGTCTTCCAATAATCAAACCTGGTCTTGCTGTAGAAATAATAATCTTTGTTTTTCCAGTAAATCTTTCAATCTCTAACTCTTGAAAACCAGCATCTTTTAACTTCTTTGTTAAATATGTTCTGATTTTGTAGTCTTTTTCTAAATTCTCTGGCATTGTTTTTAAATCAAACCAACGGGATGACCAATCCTTCATTTCTCTTATTCTAAATATTTTTGGGTGGACTTTATGTGACATATTATTTCTTTTTAATTTGGTCTAATTGCAAAATTACGTGAGACATTCTCTTTTGAATTGGATGAACCATACCCCTACTTCTAGGCATTCCTCTTTTAAGCATAGGTCCATTGTCAACTGAAATTTTTGTAATGCATAACTCTTCTTTCTTCAACTTAACTGTATTTCCTGCATTAGCAACTGCTGATCTTAATAACTTTAGTAATGGATCTGATGCTCTCTTAACTGTGAACATTAAAATTCTTTCAGCTTCTACTACTGTTTTATTCCTAATCAAATCAACGACAAGTCTTACTTTTCTAGGTGCAATTCTTAAATTGTTTAATTTTGCTTGAACCATATATTATTTTTTTCCTGCAGCTTTAGTTTTAGCCTCCATCTCTCTTTGTTTCTTTCCTCCATGTTTAACAAACTTTGTTGTTGCAGAAAATTCTCCTAATTTATGTCCGACCATGTCTTCGGTAACATTAACTGGAATAAATTCTTTTCCATTATGAACTCCAAATACAAAAGTTACCATTTCAGGTGTT
The DNA here is from genome assembly GCA_965370925.1 of uncultured bacterium. Lineage (GTDB taxonomy): Bacteria > Patescibacteriota > Minisyncoccia > Minisyncoccales > JAGOPM01 > JAGOPM01. The sequence goes on along the minus strand of CBDUWM010000031.1, from coordinate 161 downwards.
ATTGTACAACTTCTTGACCAAGTTTTGATAACTGTTTTATCTCCTGGTTTAAGTGCTTTAACCTTTTTTAATAACTTCTCATCTATATTTGGACCTTTCTTTAGTGATCTTGACATATTATTTATTTTTTATTTCTTCTTTTTATAATATATTTAGTAGTG
>CBDUWM010000030.1:0-7245 GCA_965370925.1 uncultured bacterium | reverse complement strand
ATTACAAACAATAGGATTATCTTCTATATAAATATGATTGTCTTTTAATTCACATCCTAAAATAAAGAAAGGTGAGTTAAAATCTTTAATTTCATTTAATCTTTTCATATTTTTATTATAACAAAAAAAGCGGTCATACATAGTATAACCGCATTGTGATCAGATCTTTTGTGCAAAAACTTCCATAGTTGTTGATGGTGGTTCTTTGTAGTTTTCCCGACTGTATCTTTCAATGATAATTTCTTCAATTTTGATTGGTTTGAACTTTCCCTTGAGAAGTTTTTCAATGGATTCTTTATTAAAGAATCTCATTTTTAGACCTCTTTTATCAAGTCTTACATCAGTTCCAATATTTTTTGCGTAGTCATCATTGTTTTTCCAGTCAGTTGAGGCTCTGGCTACCATAAAGAACATTCCGTTGGTATTTAAAACTCTGTGTGCTTCTGAAAGGATGTGAGTCATTTCTGCATCATCGAAATAATGAAGAGATGAATTAGAATATACAACGTCAAAATAGTAATCTGGGTATTGGAATTTGTCCAGAAAACTTTGTGCTTTTCCGTGTATATAATGGTTCAATCCTTTTTTGATAGCATCTGAGTTTATTCTATCAACAGCTACATCTGAAATGTCTATTGCCTCAACGATATGTTTCTGTTTGGCAAGATACATTTCATCTAAAGCATTCCCAGGTCCAAGACTAAGTATTTTCTGTCTTGATTTTATGACTTTGAGTACTTTTTTTAAGAATACGCTTATATCATGTACTTTTGGGTTATCCAGTTCTTCATCCCAAATCTTATTCCATTGCATTTTTACAAAGTTGTTATCTGTTTTCATTTGATAACTCCTTTATAATGTTATTACAATAGAAATATTCTGGTTGGCTGGATATGCTTCGGGTGTAGGAATCTTTACTTTTTTACCATGTGCTTTGAGATATTCTGTTCTCTCTTCCAGAGAATGTCTCATATTTAAGACATCTCTCTCCATAACTCTGGTTTTTTCTTCTTCGCATTCAGGATCAAAATCCTGGTCTATAAATGGCTGGTAATAACACCTATCAATCCATTCTTTTGCGCCAGAGATATTATCTTGCAGAGAGTTTTCTCCGCCAGATTTGAAGAAGTATGTTTTATCTTCTATGAGATTAAGTGATCTCGCAGAAATATCAAACATAGGTTTTTTAAATCCCCATGAGCACATTTCATAGTATTGTGCGTTGGGAAATAAAAGAGTAGAGAATTTTAGATTCTCATAGCTAGTTAGAGCTTGCTCTTCTAAGTGAATCTTAGATGCAATAGAAGGCATTATTTCAATGACTTGATCTAATGTCAGTGACATTTTGAAAGTCTTTGAATAAAATGTGATAAGCTCATTCGCACGGTCAAGCATGCCTCGGGCTTCGCTTTTTACAACGTGGCCACCTTTTCCATCATCAATTAACTTTGTAAAAGATCCACTCAATACTAACTGGTCACATTGACCAAGAAACAGTTTTTTCATGGCTTCTATAATCTGCCAGTCATAGGTATCGGTATAACGGTATTCACCATGGTGGTTTCCATTATGATACACACTGTTTCCTCCAAGAATTAAGACTCTAGGTCTGTTGTTCTCTTGGTCATTAGCAAATACTAAATTGTGAGATATCATTCGTATCTCCGTTATGCCCTCACAAGCTAATAGAGTTAAGAACCCCAAGCTATTAATAGACATACCCGTATTCTCCTTTTGGTTTTTACCTCAAAAGGTAGAGGAGGGTATTTGTAATATATCCTATTTTATTATATTTGTCAATGTAGTTGACAAAAGAAAAATAATTTGTTATAAATATATATAACAAAACTTGGAGGTGAGATTATGCTCGTAAAATGTTTCAAAGAAACATACGTTATTTTTCTAGACGGTTGGAGGAATGACCTAGAAAGAAAAGTGGAAACCCGTGATCATTCAAAAATTCAGGTGCCAGCGCATGTTTATGGCTTCCAGTTCTTTGATGTTTTTGTATCAACTGTTAGATATGATGGCAGAGAGATAGAAATGAGAAGTAAGAACATCAATATATCTGGAATCCATTATTACGGTGGAGAGCTATACACACTTCAGCAAATGAAGTCTGAATTCCCAAATGAAGAGAGAATTATCGAGTGTATGGAGAAAGATGGTCCTAACTGGAATATCTCGATTCATTCTCCTAATGGTAAATGGTATCGATTCAATGATAAAGACAAGCTTGTTTCGCGTGTTATTTAACTTTTTATTCAAAAAAGATCGTTACAGATTCCTTTGTATATACAGGGGAATCTTTTTTTTGCTAACATATAACATGAAAATTATTACACTAAACATTTTGGGAAGCAGAGTAACAAAAGAGTTATATGAGGAAAGAAGTTTTCTAATAACATAAATCAAAAGAAAAGATTCAAATTAAAAAAAGAGCTTTGGGTGGGGTAAAATCGGAGTGAATTAGGGTACAAAGTAGAGTAGAGATACTCTGTTTTTGTATGGGTTGACACAGTTGTAAAAGTATAATATGATATAGATAGAATTTAAAAAGGAGGCACGTTAATATGGAAATAAAAGGAGACCTTACTTCTAAGAAGATTAGTGAAATTGCAAAAGAAGACTCTAGTTTTGTTCCCTTGAGGAATATCGCTAAAGGACTTACCGATATTATTTGTTTTTCTGTTACATCATCAGTTTCAATGCAATTATCAGAAAAAGGATATATTTTAACATCTGATGTAAATGACACTTTTTTTGTTGAAGATGGTGGTGAAAAACCACTGAATAAACAGAAATCATTTATTTCAGGCCAGATAATATTTGTTTCGTCTGATAATGCTGAACTTCTTTCTAGGAGTGATTCTGCTAATAGAAGTTATATCTGTAATTATTCTATGCCTACAATCGCTGCAATATTTACTGAAGTTAGAGATATAAAGTTCTTTAACACAGATAGAAGTAATTGGTTTGTATGTATCAAAAAAGATGCAGATACAAATAAGTTGCTTAAATACTTAAGTGGTGTTGCGAGAATGTATGGAAAGAAAATCAAATGTAGTATCATAGATGATTTAAGCATTTTTAGAGGGTATAACAAAAATATATTTTCTAAGTAAAAAGGGAATAACATTGTTATTCCCTTGAGAGACTCAATGAGTCTCTTTTTTTTGTTTAGAAAGGTTTTATAGAAAGCTTGTCGCAGAATGTGTATTTGTTTTCTTTTGTTACTTCTATGGTATTGATTTTATTCTCAGGATTCTTTTCGTAATTAATCACTGGAATTAAATCATTTTTATACCGTTTTGGTTTAATGAATACAGTTCTGTCTAAAACTTCTTTGATTGGTATATCAAGTTGTTTCGACAATATTTCTATTCCTTTTCCTAAGCCGTAGCTTATGTCACAAACAATATTATTCTTTGCACTAAGTATCGCATAGAAATCAATTGATGTGTCGGTTGCTTGAACATGGATGTCCTTTGATAAACCCCATTCGCAAAGAAGATCTTTTATTAATTCAGAAGTTTTTTGTATTTTTTCCTTTATTTCAGGAATAATTACTTTATCTAAACTTCTAAAACCTTCTGCTGTTTTTGAATATTGCTTTTTTAGATTTAATACGAAATCTGGGAAATGCTTCAATGGTATAATGGATCTAGTATTAATAGGCAAAAGATACATATTATTGATAGAATCTAAAACAAGATTCATGTCATACGGTATATCTTCTTGCTTCTGATCTTTTTCAACATTTTTTATTTCCTCTGGATTAAGGAAACATAAATTCAAGAAATCATCGAAATACTTACCTGTAATTTTATGTCCATTGAATTCTGGTGCAGTCACTCTTTTGAACATAGTATCAAGATCCATGCGAATTAATCCTCCCTCACCATATATTTTAATCTTCTTACATATAGGGTTAGGGTTAATGTTCTGTTTTTCTGCAATCGAAGCAATCTTGTCTTTGATATACGAAAGAGTTTCCATAGACCTCCCAGAGTATATACTGCAATAAATTCCTTTATTACATAATTCTACAATCTTGTTATAAGCGTCATCATTACAAACCTCCGAATTAGATAAAAAACTATGTGGCCATATTATATGAGCTATTTTCTCCATGTTTAGGCCTCCTTTCTTTTAATGTTCTACTTATGTAGTATAACAATGGATTGAGTGTTTGTCAATGTTTACAAGAATAGGGATATTATGTATAAAGAAAATAGTTCTTACTTAAGTCAGAAATGACAAATAATAGTAAAGCAACAAAAGGAGGTTGGAATGTGTGGTGAAGATAATTGTGAATATGCTGCTAAAATGGATGGTAGAAGGATGGCAATAGTTTCCTTAGGAGAGTATTTCGGTTTTTTAATTGCACCATTTATTATAGGATTTTTGGTCTGGTATTATTTTTTTGCTTCTGCTTATTGGTTGCAGAGAATCGCAGTAGAAAGTTATATCTCTATAAAGCTTTCGTGGATTGCATTAGGCCTTATTATGATTCTCGGTTTTGTTGCTATTCTTGCTCATAAGCATATAATATTTAAATATGAAAGTGAGTGTTGATATATTACTCGTTATACATTGTATAGCGAGTTTTTTTATAAACATTGTTATATCCCCCCCAATCTGTTAAAATTAAGTAAATTAAATAAAAAAAATATGGAAAACGATATTTATTTATCCGTTATTTTTCCTGCATACAATGAGGAGAAAAGGATACCAAAAACTTTAGAGATTGTAGACGAGTATATGAAAAAACAATCATACACTTATGAGATTATTGTTATTGTAGATGGCGCAAAAGATAATACAGCAGGAGTTTTAAATGAAATGAAAGATAGAATTAATAACTTAAGAGTTATTGATAATAAGCAGAATCATGGTAAAGGATATGTTGTAAGGCAGGCAATGTTAGAAGCAAAAGGAGAATTGAGATTATTCTCTGATTCTGATAATTCAACTTCAATTAATCAAGTAGAGAAGATTATTGCAGAACATAAAAAAGGAGAGAAGGTCATAATTGGTTCTCGTGATATAGAGGGAGCTAAGAAAGATCCTCCACAACCATGGTATAGGACAATACTTGGAGATGGGTTTACTTTAATAGTAAATACAATTCTAGGTCTATGGGGAATACCAGATACTCAATGTGGGTTTAAGGCAATGACAAAGGAGGCCACAGAGGACATATTAAGGACATGTAAGATTGATAGGTTTGCATTTGATCCAGAAATCTTAGTTATTGCAAAGAAGAGAGGATACAAGATTGTTCAAGTACCAATTCATTGGATTGATGACTTACAATCAACAGTAAAGTTTTCTTCAATATTTAATATGTTTAAAGATGTTATGAGAATTAAGTTAAATGATATTAAAGGAGTCTATGACAAAAAAGACTAAAAACTTAAAAGTACAATTAGAGAAATCAAAGAAAATTCTAGAGAAAAAGGAAATTAAGGATGTTAAGTTCCCTTCTGAATTAAGACTTGATACTATTAGTAGGGATTGGGTTATAGTAGCAAAAACAAGATCGAAGAAACCAGAGGGGTTTGTAAGAAAGAAAGTGGAAAAGAAATCTTCAAGTAAAGATTGTCCTTTTTGTAAGATTGAAACACAACTTCCTCCTTTACTTCTATACACAAGAAAGGAAAAGATTAAAAAACCAGAAGGCATTCCAAAAGACTGGACTACTATTGTTATTCCTAACAAGTTTCCTGCTTTAATTCCTACAAAGGAGATTAATATAGAAACAACAGAGCATATATATGAGAAGATAACAGCAACAGGATTCTGTGAATTAGTGGTTACAGATAAGCATAACAAATTCATTCCAGATATGGATTTATGGCAGGTATCACAGATTATTGATGCTTATCAACAAAGATATCTTGATTTAATGGACGAGAAGTTTGTAAAATACATTTCTATATTCCATAACACAGGTCCACTTGCAGGAGCAAGCCAGCCACACAATCACTCTCAAATTATTACAACACCTTTAATTGATGTGTCATTAAAGCATTCTTTAATTAATGCTAATCATCATTGGGAGAAGCATAAGAAGTGTGTTTATTGCGATATGATAAAAGTAGAGAAGAAATTAAATGAGAGAATTATTTATGAGAATACTAATTTTATAGCTCTTTGCCCTTTTGCTTCTAAACTTGCATTTCAAATTGTAATTACTCCAAAGGATCATTTGCCATACTTTGAAAGAATAACAACAGAGCAGAAAAGAGATTTAGCAGAAATATTACAGAAATCATTACAAGCTTTAAAGAAGGGATTGGGAGATCCAGATTATAATTTCTATATTAGAACTGCTCCATGTGATGGACAAGCTTATGATGCATATCATTGGCATTTAACAATATTGCCAAAGACTGATAAGACTGCAGGGTTTGAGTTAGGAACTAAAATGGAGATTTGTTCTATTGAACCTGAGAAAGCAGCAATATATCTTAAAAAATACATATGAAATTAATAATTGCTAATTGGAAAGCAAATCCAACAACAAAGAAACAAGTACAAGAATACTTTGATAATTTTAAGACAGAGAATAATGTAGTATTCTGTCCCCCATACATTTATTTAAATGACATCCCATATACGAAAGGAGCTCAGAATTGTTTCTGGGAAGATAGCGGAGCATACACAGGGGAGATAACTCCAGCAATGTTAAAGGACATTGGATGTGAGTATGTTCTTATAGGACACTCAGAAAGAAGAAAATACTTCAAGGAAGACAAAATTAAAGAAAAAATACAGAAAGCAAAAGAAAATGGATTGAAAGTAGTTTTGTGTATAGGAGAAAAAGAGGGAGAGAATAGAAAGGAAGTAATAAAGGAACAGTTAGATGGTATAGAAGATGTAATTATTGCCTATGAGCCTATATGGGCTATTGGAACAGGGAATGCTTGTGACAAGGAAACAGCATTACAAGCTTTGAAAGAAATAAAGGATATTATAAACACCAAGGTCTTATACGGAGGATCAGTAAACAAAGATAACTACAAAGACTATGATGAGTTTGATGGTCTTTTAATTGGAGGAGTGTCACTTAAGCCAGATGAATTTCAAATAATATGCAATCAAGAGAATTAAGAGAAAAGTTTCTAAAATATTTTGAAGAAAAAGGACATAAAAGAATTAAGTCTTCTTCTTTATTGCCATCAGACACTAGCGTTTTATTCACTACAGCTGGAATGCAACAATTTTCGTTATATTTCG
>CBDUWM010000029.1:0-7310 GCA_965370925.1 uncultured bacterium | reverse complement strand
ATTTCATTTCATTTTTCTTAGAAGAAAGGTTTGAAGGATTTTCTATAGATGAATTAGACAGTTTGATACAAGATATCCCAAGTTCTGGATATGAGAAAATGAGAATCTCAGAATTAAAACAGAATATGGAAGATGCAGAAATTCATGCCTGCCTTCCTTTAATAGTTGAGAAGAATATTGTAGGTGTTATTCTTTTAGGAAAGAAAATAAAAGATGTGCAGATTACAGAACAAGATATGGATCTTTTATCAATCTTATCTTCTCAAGCTTCCATTGCTATTGAAAATGCAAGACATTATTCTCAGTTAAAGAATTTTAACAGGAAGATGGAATATACTATCGAAGAAAGAACAAAAGAATTAAAAACTGCAAATGAAAAACTAAAAGTATTAGATAAAGCTAAATCAGAGTTTGTTTCTATTGCATCACATCAATTAAGATCTCCATTAACAATTATCAAAGGATATATTTCTGTTATATTAGATGGTGATTACGGAAATATTCCAGCAGAAGCAAAAGAACCTTTAAGAGTTGTATTTGATGCTAACCAGAAACTTATAAACTTCACAAATGATTTGCTAGATATTTCTAGAATTGAAAGTGGGAAAATACAACTTCATAAAGAGCCAGTAAGTTTAAAAGATTTAATAGAGGGAATATTTAAACAATTCAAAAAGAAAGCAAAGGATAAGAATATTAATTATATCCTAAACATCACACAGGAAGACTTAGTTCCTGTGATAATAGATAGATTAAAGTTTGAGCAGATAGTATTTAATGTTATTGATAATGCTATTAAATATACACCAAAAGGAGAAGTGATTGTTAATTTAGATAAAGTTAATGGTTCTCAGAGAATATCTATAAAGGATACAGGAGAGGGAATGGATGAAAAAGAAATAGAAGGGATGTTTGATAAGTTTGAAAGGTCCTCTGCAGGAAAGAAACACGAAATGAAAGGATCGGGAATTGGACTATATATTGCCAAGCAATTTATAGAAATGCATGGTGGCAAGATTTGGGCAGAGTCTCCTGGAATCAGTAAAGGAAGCACATTCCATATAGAAATATCAGAGTAAATTGAAAATATCTCATTTTTCTGTTAAGTTATATTATGAAAGTAATATTCAAGGAAAACAATAAGATTGCAAATATAGAGTTTGGTAAAGAAAACTCTGTTTTAATTAAAGACAATCAAAAAATTATTAATATCAAAAAGAGTAATAAATTATTCTTAACTGTAAGAAAGATTGTTCAATTTGCAAAGAAGAATAATATTGATAAATTTTCTGTTAATTTTGATGATTTGAAATTAAAAGATTCTGATTTTGTTATTATAGGAGAGAACTTAGTAATGGCAGATTATGAATTTGATAAATACAAAACAAAAAAAGAAAAACACATTAAGGAAGTTTATATACATGGTAAGTTATCTAAGAAAGATTTGAATAAAGGTGTTTTGATTGGAGAACATGTAAATCTAGCAAGAGACTTATCAAATACTCCTGGAGGAGACATGACTCCTAAATTGCTTGCAGATTACGCAGTTTTAAAATCAAAGAATACTAAAATACAGACAAAGGTATTAGAGGAAAAAGATATTAAGAAATTAAAAATGGGAGGGGTATTAGGCGTTGCAAAGGGTTCAATAGAGAAACCTAAGTTTGTTGTAATGGAATATTTACAAGGAACAGGAAAGCCAATAGTATTAGTTGGCAAGGGAGTCACATTTGATACAGGAGGTATTAATTTAAAACCCAGTGCTCATATTCTAGATATGCAGATGGATATGTCTGGAGCTTCTGCTGTAATAAATACAATATTGCTTGTAGACAAACTAAAATTAAAGAAGAATGTTATTGCATTGATTCCTTCAGTAGAAAATATGCCATCTGGTGCTAGCTATAGACCTGGAGATATATTAACAATGATGTCTGGTATTACAGTTGAGGTTAAGAACACAGATGCAGAGGGAAGATTAATTCTTGCAGACGCATTATGTTATGCAAAAAAATACAATCCTAAATTAGTAATTGATGTTGCTACGTTAACAGGTTCTGCTCCAGTAGCATTAGGAGAGAGAATTACAGCGATGTTTACTAAAAAAGATAAGATAGCAGAAACTCTATATGAATTAGGTATTGAGTCAGGAGATTATGTATGGAGAATGCCTTTATGGGATGAGTATAAGCAGGATATAAAAGGAACATTTGCAGATATTTGTAATACATCAAGGACAAGATATGGTGGATGTATAACAGCAGCAATGTTCTTATATGAATTTGCAAAAGATTATCCTTGGGTTCATTTAGATATTGCTCCTACTATGACAACGATTCCAGATTTATTATTATCTAAAGGAGCCGGTGGAGCACCAGTAAGATTACTACAACGGTTTATAGAAAATAACAAATAAAAATATGTTTGATAATTTAAAAAAAATGAATGAATTGAGAAAGATGCAGTCAGAGATTAAAAAGCAAGAAGTGACAGGAGAAGATAATGGAGTTTCTATTACAATCACAGGAGAATTTCAAATTAGAAATATTAACTTAAATTCTGACTTATCTATTTCAGATCAAGAAAATGCTATTATGAAAGCATACGATAATGCTAGGTCAGAAATGCAAAAGAAATTAATGTCTTCTATGCAAGGAATGTTCTAATGAATGATTTTTTATTACAGGAGAAATACGATGGAGTTAAAACAAAGGAATATGAAGATGATTTAAAGCGGGTTGCTAATGGCGAACCGCTTGATTATGTTATAGGGTTTACATATTTTTTAGGAAATAAGATTGATTTAAGTTTAAGACCATTAATTCCCAGAGCAGAAACTGAGTTTATAATGGAAGATATCTTAAAAGAACTTAAACCTAATTCAAAAATATTAGATATGTTTGCTGGTTCTGGGTGTATTGGTTTAGCATGTGCAAAAGCTGGACATCAAGTTACATTTGCAGATATTGATGAAAATATATCAAAACAAATACAGATTAATTTAGATATTAATAAATTGAATGGGGAAATAATTCACTCTAATATATTTTCAGATATTAAAGAGAAATTTGATTATATTATCGCTAATCCTCCATATGTCCCAACAGAGAGGAAAATTCAGAAATCAGTTAAGGATTATGAACCACATATTGCTTTATTTTCAGGAGATGATGGATTAGATGTTATTAAAAGATTTTTAGATAATGCAGATGATTTTTATACAGATACTCTATATATGGAATTTGATGTATCTCAAGCACAGTATTTAAAAGATTCATTAAAAGATAGAGAATATTCTCTGTTAAAGGATCAATATAATAAATCTCGATTTTTAAAGTTAAAACATTGACAAAACAGTCTTTTTTTGGTTTTATATATATACAAACAAAAAGGTTTGTATAGAACCTTAAAAACTAAAAAGGAGGTAGAAGATGAGAAAACTTCTATTTGTGTTTGTGGTGGTTGCGTTGATATTCAGTAATATTTCTTATATTTTTGCTTTAACAGAAAAGCCTGGTGAAGTTAGTTTTGTCTATATATCAATTATTGACCATTTAACAGGCGAATGTCTTTTCATAGATGATGATGTAAGTGAGAACTTGATTAATGTATCAGGAGCATTTATTGAATCTGGAAAGCATGTTGACATTTATATTGTCGTTGAGCCGAATTTAAAAATTGATCATATGTGTCTTAGGATGGGGATTGGCAATAATCCTTCTATTATAAAAGATAGTATGACGATTGATTTAGGTTTAGATATTGCAGATGTTCTATATAACGGAAATGAAGTTTATACTTATTGTGACTATACAATGCCAGAGTGTTATTATCTGAAATTTTTTGCTTATGCTAAGGTGAAATTTAATCCTTTGCATCCAGAAAATAATGATAAAATTGAAACTCTTGGTGTTGCTAATACTCGTCCAATAAAATGTAGAGAGGATTTATATCCTCCATTAGGTCATATAGTATCAGTGAATGATATTACTTCTAATTCTGCAATAGCTGAATTTATGTTAGATGAAATTGGAAACTCTGGAGAAGTCTATTCATGGATTAATGTTTATGAGAATAAAGAAAGAATATACAAAGGCATTGGAAAAAGAAATATTACATGGAGAGTGCAACAATATCTAACCATTCCAGTTACAGGACTTGAATCAAATACTGAATATGTATTTGAGATAGTTTTTGTTAACAATGCAGGGACTATAGCATGTTTATATCAACCATTTATTACAAAAAAAATCTTGCCAGAGATAAGGACTCTTGAGTCATTTGATTATTCCTATACTGATATAGGATCAGAAGATTCATACATTGCTTTAAAGGGTATTATTGATTTAGTAAATGATTATAAAGTATCTAAGATAGGTTTTTATGCAATTGATAGGAACATTCATGAAGAGTATACAAGATTTGAAATAGAAGGTATTCAAGAAATTTCTAACTCAAAAGAGTTTGAATTAAGAATCCCTATTTATAGAGAATCTACATATATGTGGAAGTTCTATATTATTGTAGATGATATAGAGATAGTAGCAGATAATGAAGAATATATATTCATTCAATCAAAGAATAAACCTCGCATAACAATGGATAGAATAGTATCCGGAGAGAATTTTGTTGATATTTATGGGACAGTCGTAGATGATGGTATCCCAGGTGCAAGAATTACTCCATATCTTAAATGGGGGGAATGTTTTCCTACTAAACTCGGAGAATCTTGGAATGGATGGAATAATGATGGCTTTGCTTTTTTTGCTAATCCATATATTACATATGCAGATAAATCATATGCAAAGGGTGAAGGATTCATTATTCGTATTACTGACAAGGATGGTTTATTAGAAAACAAAGGAATGTCTAAAAATGGATTGTCTGTTGAGTTATTACATGAATTAGGGATTTATCCTGGATTTGGATATAGATGTAGACTTGAGGCAAGGAATATGTATGGCATTGGAGTGAGTAGATGGGATCTATTTTCTACTCATAAAACACAGAGAAAGAGTATCGTAGAACTTGGCGTTGCAAGAAGTGATAATATGTACACTAAGGGAGATGTAGAAGCAATCGAGGTATCTGTGATTTTTACAGGATTTACAGATAGTATTACTATATCCTTAGATATAACTGAGATTGGAGATTCTAGATTCACGAAGAATGTTTTAGTTGCAGAGGGTAGTGTTTCTAATGTATTTTCTCAGTTAAAAGAGAAAAATGGGTCACCTGTATATGTTTCAAATGATCAATCTCAATTTTCAGGAACTAAAATACCATTTAGAGTCCCACTCTCTATATTCCCAAAGTCAGGAAAATTCAGGGTACAAGCAATTTGTGTTAATGCAATGCAAAAAGGAAATAACACAAGAAGTTTGAGTGAAAGTATAGTAGTTGATATACTAGATCAAAGAAAAGGGACAGCACCATATATTAAGTTGGAACTTATACCTAACACAATAACTACAAATGGTGTATCAGTTAAGGCAACAGTTTTAGATTATGGACAAGCATCTGATATTACTATTGAATATTGTATATGGTATTCACATATGCCTTGGAATACACGAAGGGATGGATTAAAAAGTTATCCAAGAGTTGGTAATGAATGGACTGTTGATATAGATGAACATGGAATGTATCCAACTCAGACTTTTGTAATCAGCGGCCGTGGTTCAGGAAAAAAGTTTGCAGTATTTGCTATAGCAAGTAATAGTTTGGGATATCAATATATCTCACCTGCACATTTCTTCATGACACTTCCAAAAGAAAACACTATTGTAAGGCCTGTATTTGAAAATACAAAACCTCATGCTATATCTTTTTCCAAAGTTGAGTTCAGCGTAATACCTAAATATCTTTATTCAAGAAAAACAGATATGTATATTACTTGTAAAATGAGTGATAGTTCAGTTAGGGAATATGCAAAGATATATGGAGCAACGCCAGCTGATATTATATCTCTTAAAAAGAGTAATGTTCAGACAATAGGAAGAGAATATAATGGGAAAAATGTATATTTATTTATAGATGGCTTAGTGCATGGTATGATGTATAATTATACTATTCATGCAGTGGAAGCTAATGAACCAAATAATGAATTTGGTAGAATGTGTATTTCTATAAGTAGATTTAATTTTTCTTTTAAGACTAAAATGCTTCTACCGATGCTTATTAAACCAAGCGTGATGGTATTAAAATCTAATAGAGTCTTATTGGATATTAATTTCACAGAACTTGGCTCAACTGGATACGCAGAGTATAATATTGTGTATCAGGAAATTGGATCTCCATTTATTTTTGAGACTGGATGGCAGAGAGTGGATGAATGGAATATGCACCAATCCTATGAACTAACAGAAGGTATAAGGCCTGATACAAGATATAAGTTTATTGTTCAAATCAGAAATGGAACAATTAGACTTGGAACGCAAGATAAAAATGCTTATATATACAAACCAATTATTCCTTATGGGAATATATATTTTACAACTCCAAAAGAGGAGTAAAAAAACACCGCTCAGAATTTGAGCGGTTTTATTTTACTTGCAACACATATTGCCAAGTTTGAAGTCTGTTCGGTCTTTATGTTCTTCTTGTTTTCCTTCGTTCCATTGTGATACAGGTCTTAAGTATCCTACCACTCTGGAATATACTTCACATTTCTGGAAGTTAGATAATGATTTATTTTTTGCATAACATTCTTTGCATTTATAAACAACAACATTATCATTGTATAAAAGGCCAACTCCATTTACAATTTCATCTCCTTTTATTTGTATTTTTTTTCCACAATCATGGCATACATTTTTTACAGATTCCATATAAGTATAGTTTTTTATTTTTTATTTTTCCGACCTTGCTTGATACATTAATTTTTATATCAAATACATCATAAATTTTATTACATTTGGAACATATAAAGTGAGCATGCTCTGATGTATCTCCATCGAAATGTGCAACATCACAATCTAATTTTAATGCATTTCCTTCTTCTGATAGATTATTTAAAATTCTATAAACTGTTGCAAGGGAAATATTTGGTAGTTTCTTTTTTATATCTTTATAAACAGTTTCAGTATTAGGATGAGTTTTAACTGACTGCAAGTAATCTAATATTATAGTTCTCTGTTTAGTATTCCGTTCCATTACTAATAATAATTCCTATTAAGGAATTAGTCAATTGTGGATAAAAAAAACGACCATTATATGGTCGTTGTCATAGAATCAAGTTCTTCGTATTTTTTGATATCTTTGTAAATTCCTAGAATCAATATTGAAGCGATAATTGAACTAAATATGAT
>CBDUWM010000028.1:0-7547 GCA_965370925.1 uncultured bacterium | reverse complement strand
GGCATGGCAGGCAACAGAACTTCAAGATGTTAAGTTTGCAGAAGATTCTATTATTGCAGGAAGGAAGTTTGTGAATAAGATATGGAATGCATCTAGGTTTGTTTTAATGCAGATTGGAGATGATTGTATTGATATTACAAAAGCAGAAGTTAGGAATGATTCAGATAAAGTAATAGCAGAAAGATTGAATAATATTATTGAGTCTTGCACAAAAGATTTAGAGAGTTACAAATTCGCAAAAACAATCAGAGATATTTATGAGTTCTTTTGGCATGATTTCTGTGATAAATATATAGAAGAACAAAAAGAGAGTCCTAATAAGGAAATGTTAATGAATGTATTATTATCATCTTTGAAATTATTACATCCATTTATGCCTTTCGTTACAGAAGAAATATATAAGAATTTAAATATAAAAAATAAACAAAAAGCATTAATAATAGAAACATGGCCACAAAAAAAAGATTACTAACAGGAGATAGACCATCAGGACCTCTTCACCTAGGTCATTGGTTTGGTTCTATAAAAAATAGGGTTGCATTGCAAGATGAGTATGATTGCTATTTCATAATTGCAGATTATGAATATCTTACAGATCATATTTATGATACAGATAATTTCAACTCTAATATTTCAAATTTAGTTTTGGATTACTTGTCATTAGGAATTGATCCTAGTAAGTCTACAATATTTGTAGAGTCAGAGATTCCAGAGATATCAGAATTGAATTTGATATTTTCTATGATGGTTAAGCTTCCAAGAATTCAAAGAAATCCAACTATCAAAGAAGAAATTAAACAGAAAGGAATATCTGATATTTCCTTTGGATATATTGGATGGCCAATAATTCAAGCAGCAGATATTCTGTCTATGAAAGGAGAAGTTGTCCCAGTAGGAGAAGACCAACTCCCTCATGTAGAACAGACAAGAGAAATAGCAAGAACTTTTAATTCAAATATTAAAGATATTTTTAAAGTTCCAGAAGCTATTGTAGAGAAGGGATTGTCTGCAAGACTTCCAGGATTAGATGGAAAGAAAATGTCTAAGAGTTTAGGTAATGCAATATTCTTTACAGATTCTTCAGAAGAAGTAGAAAAAAAGATAATGTCTGCAATAACTGATCCAAAGAAAATCAAAAAGGATGATCCAGGGAATCCAGAAATTTGTAATATATATAAATATTATAAGTTATTTGATCCAGAATATAACTTGAAAGAACCTTGTCAGAAAGGAAAAATAGGATGTGTTGAATGTAAAAAAAGAATGGCAGGATTAATAAATGATTTTCTAGATCCTATAAGAGAAAGAAGATTAAAGATAAATAAATCACAAGTAAAAGAGATTTTAGAAAATGGGAGAGTGAAAGCTTCAAAAGAAGCAAAGGAAACTCTAAACAAAGTTAAAGATTCAATGAAAATAAATTATAAATTTTAACATGCAAAGAACTTTAATCAAAGATAGTGTAGTATCTCAAGAAGTAAAAATTAAAGGATATATATCTGCAAGAAGAGACCATGGTAAGATTTCATTCTTGAATGTAAGGGATTATACAGGGGAAATCCAAGTATTTTGCAGAGCAGAATTATTAGATAAGGAGGTTAGAGAAGAATCTGCTATTGAAATTATTGGAGTTATTAATAAGAGACCTGATAATTTAATAAACAAGGAACAAACTACAGGAGAAATAGAATTAGAGGCAAAAGAGGTTATTCTATTATCTAAAGCAGAAGTTCTTCCATTTGAAATAAAAGACATGAATGTTTCTCTTCCTACTTTATTTGATCATAGGCCTTTAACCTTGAGAAATGATAAAGTAAGAAAGATATTTAAAACTCAGGAAGCTTTAATATCTGGATTTAGAAATGTTTTAAAAGAAGAAGGATTTACAGAATTTCAAAGTCCTGCGATTGTAGGGACATCTCCAGAAGGAGGGTCAGAGGTTTTTAAGTTAAAGTATTATGACTATGATGCATATTTGGCACAAAGTCCTCAAGTGTATAAGCAGATTATGCTTGGATCTTATGAAAGAGTGTTTACAGTAGCAAAGGCATATAGAGCAGAGCATTCTATGACTTCAAGACATTTATCAGAGTATATTTCCTTGGATGCTGAGATGTCATTTATAGATTCTTGGGAAGACATAATAAACACTTGCGAAAAGACTATTAAAGCAATGATTGCAAATACAGGCAGTGATATCAATTTAGATATAGAAATTCCTAGAATAAAATTGATTAAAGCACAAGAGATAATTGACTTAGATAAAGGAGAGCCTGATTTATCTCCAGAAGGAGAGAGAAAGATATGTGAGTATGTAAAAGAAAAGTATAATTCTGATTTTGTGTTTATTACACATTTCCCAACATCAAAAAGACCATTCTATACATTTCCTAATCCAGAGAATCCAAATGAGACTTTAAGTTTTGATTTATTATTCAAGGGATTAGAAATTATTACAGGTGGGCAGAGAATTAATGATTATAACCAATTAGTAGAGAATATTAAGAAATGGGGGAATGATGAGAAATTATTTGAATTCTATTTACAAGCGTTTAAATATGGAATGGCTCCAGAGGGTGGTTTTGCTATAGGAACTGAAAGAGTAACAAAACAGTTATTAGATTTATCTAATGTATCTGAAGCTAGTTTATTCCCAAGAGACATGGAAAGAATCGATCAAAGGTTGAGTAGTGTACAAACTAGAAAGAAATAATATGGTATCATTTAATATAGTAAAAGTATTAACAATCGGAACTTTGAGTTTTTTATTATCATTTGCGTTAGCTCCATTTCTGATTAAATTCTTATATGATAAGAAGTGTTGGAGAAAGGAAGTGAGAAGCAAATCAATAGATGGAAGGGAATTAGAATTTTGTAATAAATTTCATTCTGAGAATGAAACTAAAGTTCCTAGAATGGGTGGTATATTGATTTGGCTTGCTCCTATCATTTTAGCATTGATATTTTTAAATTCAGATAGTCTTAATTTTTTATCAAGATCAGAAACTTATTTAGCTTTCTTTGCATTAATTGTTGCTGCAATTCTAGGATTAGTAGATGATCTTTCTCAGATATTTGAAAGGGGGAAGTATATTGCAGGGGGATTAAGTTTAAAATGGAGATTACTCGTTTTTGCATTAATGGGATTAGTTGGTGGATGGTGGATATATTTTAAATTAGGAATCTCAGAAATTTATGTTCCTTTTGTAGGGGATATTTATGTTGGATGGTTTTATATTTTATTTTTTGTAATTGTTATGATGGCTACATATTCAGGAGGGGTTATAGATGGACTTGATGGTTTAGCGGCTGGCTCATTTATTTATATATTTTCTGCTTTTGCTATTATTGCATTTTGGAAAGGAAGTATTGATTTAGCTGCATTCTCGCTTGCAATTGTAGGATCGTTATTATCATTTCTCTGGCATAATATTCCCCCTGCGAAATTTTACATGGGGGAGACTGGTACAATGGCATTGTGCGCATCACTTGTAGTAGTAGCATTTCTTTCTAATTCAATATTAGTACTACCTATTATTGCATTTCTGTTAGTTGTAGAATCTGCTTCAGTGATTATTCAATTGCTATCAAAGAAGTTCAGGAATAAGAAGGTATTTTTAGCAAGTCCAATTCATCATCATTTTCAAGCTCTTGGATGGCCTACTCATAAAGTAACTATGAGATTCTGGGTTATTGGCGCTGTTTGTGCATTAATTGGCGTTATTATTAGATTATTAGGATGACTTATACAACTCTAAGAAAAAAACATAAGAAGTTTATATATAATGATTATTCATATAAGTATAGGAATGGTTATTTATATATAACATATGATTTTACATTAGAGCCAAATATTAAATTTAAACCTAAGTTAAAGATTCCAGTTCTACAAGAAGTGAAAGACATAGATAATTATGTATTTCATATTGGTTTGATAGAAATGATTTCATATTGGAAATGTGCATGTCCAGGTAAAATAGAAATTAGAGCAGGGCATTTGGATAGTATGCAGATAAGGTTTTTCAAAGATTTGATGATTAATGGATTAGGAGAATTTTATTATCAGAATAATATTGATTTCACCAAGAATAATTTTATAAAAATTACATCATATTCAAACAAGAAATTTAAGAGTAAAAATATTAAAGCAAGTAATAAAGTTTTAATTGGGATTGGTGGAGGAAAGGATTCAATAGTAAGTTTAGAATTACTTAAAAAAGAAAAAAGATTATGTTTTGCATTGAATCCTGCAATAGCATCATTGAATACAATTAAAAAATCTAAATGTTCTTCAGTTATTATTAAAAGAGATATTGATGAAAAGTTATTTAAATTAAATAACAGAGGATATTTAAATGGACATACTCCGTTCTCTGCTTATTTAGCATTTTTGAGTATCTTACTTGCCAAATTGTATAATGTTAAATATATTGCATTATCTAATGAGAGAAGCGCTAATCAAGGAAATTTAAAATATTTGGGGAAGACAATTAATCATCAGTATTCAAAGACATTTTCTTTTGAGAATAAATTTAGAAAGTATTATAAAAAACATATTGTTTCTAATATAGAATACTTTTCATTTTTGAGACCATTGTATGAACTTCAGATAGCTAAGATTTTTTCTAAACTAAAAAAGTATCATAGCGTATTTTTAAGTTGTAATGTTGCTATTTCTACAAAGTCAGGGAAAAAGAAAAAGACAAATAAATGGTGTGGAAAATGTCCAAAGTGTTTATTTGTATATACAATTCTGTATCCATTTATGAAATTAAAAGATTTAGAGGCTATCTTTGGAAGTAATTTACATAATAACCCTAAGTTGTTGAATTTATTGAAGAAACTACTTGCTATTAGAGGATATGTCAAACCATTTGAATGTGTAGGAACATTTCAAGAAATTAATGCAGCGTTGTTTATGTCTAAAGGTGATTCATATTTACTTAATTATTATAGAGATAAGTTAATAAAAAGAGGAAAGGTTAATATAGATGCGATACTTTTTGGTTGGAATAAAAGACATAATGTACCAAAGAAATTTCAAAAATACTTAAAATGAAAATTGAAAAATTAAAAGACAAATCAATATTGATTTTAGGATATGGAAAAGAGGGGAACGATGTTCTAAAGTTTTTGACAAAGATATTTCCTACCAAAGTTTTTGGAGTTGCTGATTTAAATGAGAAAATTAAAGTTAATTCTAAGAAAATTAAGTTGTATTTAGGAAAAGATTATTTATCTGCAATTGATGATTATGATATTGTAATTAAATCTCCTGGTATAAAACTTGCTAAGTCAAAAAAGATAATAACTGGCAGTCAGATATTTTTCGATAATTTCAAAGGAACAATTATTGGAGTTACGGGTACTAAAGGCAAGTCTACAACTTCTAGTTTAATACATGATTTATTGTCTAATGCAAAATACAATGTTAGTTTATTAGGTAATATTGGAAAGTCTTCATTATTAAGTGTTTTAATTTCAAAAGAAGAGGATTTCTGTGTTTATGAATTGTCTTCCCATCAGTTATATTATTCTAAATTAAGACCAAGCGTTGCTGTAATTTTGAATATATATCCTGAGCATTTAGATTATTACAAAGATTTTAAAACATACAGAAGCGCTAAATTAAATATTACTAAGTACCAAAAGAAGGAAGACTATTTGATTACTAATTTAGATATTAAAACGAAGGCGAAGATATTAAAGTATAATCCTATTAAAAATGATAAAGTGCATCCCGATAACTTAGGTGTTTTATGTGTCATTGCTAAGTTATTCAAGATTAAAGACGAGATATTACAGAAAACATTTAAAGAATATCAAAACTTAGAGCATAGACTTGAACATGTTGGAACTTTTAACAGAATTGATTTTTATAATGATTCTTTAGCTACAATACCACAAGCAACAGAATATGCTATTGATTCTTTAGGTTCTAAATTAGATACATTAATCGCAGGTGGGTTTAACAGGGGAGTAGATTATTCTTCTTTGGTGGATAAGATAATATCATCAAATATTAAAACATTGATTTTGTTTCCTGGATCAGGAGATAAAATTTATGATATTTTGCAAAAAAAAGAATATCATGAGATTGAAATTTATAGGGCTAAGAATATGAAGCAAGCAGTGAAGTTATGTTTTAAACATGGAAAAGATATTTGCTTGCTATCATGTGCTGCATCTTCCTTTGGATTATTCAAAGATTATAAAGATAGAGGAAACCAATTTAAAAAATACATAAAGAGTTATGAGTAAAAAGACCCTAACATATGGAATAATATTTAGTGTTTTAGGATTATTATTAATAGGGATATTAGTTATGGCTGATGTTTCTGCTCCTTTTTCACTTAAATATTATGGGGATAGTTATTTTAGATTAAAAAGCCATATAGCATATATTTTGATAGGGCTATTAGGAGCATTTTTAGTATCTAAAGTTAAGATGTCTTTTATAAAGAAGAATACAGAGAAGGGGACAATCGTTTTATTCTTAGTTATGTTTTTAGTATTTGTTTCAAATATTAATATTGCAGCAGGTGGGGCAAAGAGATGGTTAAATTTAGGAATAGTTTCAGTTCAGCCCTCGGAGTTTTTTAAGATATTTTTAATTTTATTCTTAGCAAAGAAGTTCGCAAAAGAAAAGATTAAATCTTTTAAAAATGATGGATTTAGAATTGTAATAGCATTTTCAATTTTAATGCTTCCAATTTTTTTTCAGAAAGATATGAGCACAATGGGTGTATTGGGATTTTTATTTTTAATAATGTATTTTTTATCAGATGCTCCATGGAAACACATTCTCATTATTATATTATTAGGACTGTTATTAGTAGGAATAATGATAGTATCAGAGCCGTATAGATTAAAGAGAATCGATTTGTTTCTAAATCCAGATTTAGATCCATTAGGACATGGAATGCAACAGAAACAGTCTATAATAAGCATAGGGTCAGGAGGATTAACAGGAGTTGGGCTTGGTATGAGTAGACAGAAAATGGGATTTTTACCGCAACCAATGACAGATTCTATATTTCCAATAATATGCGAAGACATTGGATTTATAGGAGCATTACTTGTATTATTATTATACGCTGTATTTCTTTATTGTGGGCTTAAACTTGCCTCGATGACAAAGGATAAGTTTATGAGACTTACCGTATATGGAATAACATTATCTATATGTATCCAAGCGTATATAAATATATTATCAGCAGTAGGATTATTACCAGTAACTGGACTTCCATTACCATTTATTAGTTTAGGAGGTTCTGCATTAGTAGCATATTTGATAGGAGTTGGAATTTTAATTAATATAGCAAAAGATTAATATGAAAATTGTATTTACAGGAGGTGGCTCAGGAGGTCATATAATACCAATAATAGCAGTAGCAAGAGAACTAAAGAAATTAGTTCCTGTTATGAGATTTCATAATAAGAAGGGAATCTTAAAACAAGAAAAATTAGAGATGTATTATATCGGTCCTAAAAGTATACTACAAACAGAATTGATTAAAGAGGGAGTGATAGTAAAAAATATATCA
>CBDUWM010000027.1:0-7935 GCA_965370925.1 uncultured bacterium | reverse complement strand
TTATTTTATATTTCTTCTTTTTATAATATATTTAGTAGTGTGTTTTCTTCTTCTTGTCTTAACACCTCTTGCTAATTTACCCCATTTAGTCTTAGGACAAGGCATACCAATTGATGTTCTTCCTTCTCCTCCTCCATGTGGATGGTCACAAGGATTCATAGCCTTTCCTCTAACTGTAGGTCTTTTACCTAACCATCTGTTTCTTCCTGCTTTTCCACCTTTAACATATTTATGTTCTGTTCTAGAAATCTGTCCGATACTTGCAAAACATTCTGAATTAATCTTTCTCATTTCTCCTGAAGGCATTTTAAGTGTTGCAAATCCTCCTTCGCAAGCAAGCAATACTGCATATGATCCAGCTGATCTTACCATGCACCCGCCTCTCTTAATCTGTAATTCAATATTGTGGATTTCTGTTCCTACTAGAATGTTCTTTAACTTCATTCTATTACCTGGCTTGATTTCTGTTTTATCTGATGTAATTACAGTATCTCCAACTACAACCTTGTTTGGAGCAATAATATACTTTCTACTATTATCTGCATATTCAAGTAATGCAATGTATGCTGTTCTAAATGGATCATACTCAATTGCAATTACATTTGCCTTCATATCCATATTTGCTTGTCCAAAATCTATTTTTCTGTATAGCTTTTTTGAACCTCCTCCCTTATGTCTTGTTGTAATTCTTCCTTGAGCAGATCTTCCTCTTGCTCTTTTGTATCCAAATGTAAGTCCCTTTTCAGGTTCTTTCTTTGTTAGAACAGAAAAGTCATCTAATATCATATGTCTCCTTGACGGAGTTGTAGGGGAAAACTTTTTCATATTACTTTAGTATTTCTATTTTTTGTCCTTCCTTTATTGTCACAATTGCTTTAACAAATCCGCTCTTTGTTCCTGCATTCTTACCCCATCCTTTCTTTTTAGGGTTTACCTTAATCTTGTTTACTTTTGTAACGTCAACCTTGTATATATCTTTAATAGCTTTTTTAATCTCAATCTTATTTGCCTTGGCTTCCACTATGAAAACATACTTTCCTTGCTCAGCTAAAAATGTAGTTTTTTCAGTAATATATGGCGTATCAATTACAATACTTGATCTATTATTATTTGCAGTATACAACAGTTCTTCTGTTTCTTTTTTATTTGAAAATATTGCCATGTTACTTTAAAAATGTTTCTTTTATTATATCAACACTCTCCTTTGTTAAAACTAAATATTTATGATTTAGAATATCTAAAACATTTAAATTTCTTGCCTCAATAATATCTGTCTTTTGAATGTTTCCTGCTGACTTAATTACATTATCATCTTTTTTTGCTGTTGCAAATATAGATGATTTTCCCTTAACTTTTAATGCTGTTAAAATATTCTCGAATATCTTTGTTTTTGGTTCTGTAATATTTAAAGCATCTAAAACTATCAATTCTTTGTCTCTCACTTTTCCTGATAAAGCCATGAACAAAGCCTTTCTTTTCATTTTTTTAGGAAGAATCTTTTTATATGATTTCTCATTTCTAGGTCCAAATGTTACACCTCCTCCAACCCATAGAGGTGATCTTGATGATCCTGCTCTTGCTTTACCTGTTCCTTTTTGTTTATGTGGTTTCTTTCCTCCTCCAGAAACTTCAGATCTATCTTTTGTATGAGCACAAGATTGTCTCTTATTAGATGCAAGTGATACAAAAATCTGATGCACTAATGCATCTTTGATTTCCATTTCAAAAATCTCTTTTGGTAATTCAAGAGTTCCTACTTTCTCTCCCTTTTGATTGTATGTATCTATTTTCATGCTTCTATCTTTAATAATGTTCCTCTTCCGCCTGGAAGAGCTCCCTTAACGAAAATCAAGTTATTTTCTGTGTCGATTCTTATTATTTCTATATTCTTTCTACAAGTTAAATCTTGTCCCATTCTTCCAGCCATTCTTACACCTTTTGTAACTCTTTGTGGGAATCTACATCCAACTGATCCTTGTTGTCTTTCTGTATGTTTTGTACCATGAGTTCTAATATTTCCTTTAAATCCCCATCTTTTAACAGGTCCTTGATATCCTTTACCTTTTGATACTCCTCTGATTATAATTTTTTCTCCAACTTCAAAATTAGAAACATCAATTACATCTCCAACTTTTACATCTTCTGAAACTTCAAATTCCTTCAAATGTTTGAAAGCTTTCCCTTTCATTGTCTTTGTAATCTTATTTTCTTTTGTGATTTTTTGGAACCCAATCTGAACAGATTCATATCCGTCCTTTTCTTTTGTCTTAACCTGAGTGACTTCACAAGGCCCAGCAGAAATAATAGTAACTGGTATTGCATTGTCATCCTTCCAGACTTGGTCCATTTTAATTTTTTTTCCAATTATGATTTTCATATAAAAAAAGAATCCGGGTATGACTAACCCGGGCAAAAACGGCTAGTGTACCCCTTTTACTTTATAATAAAATAAAATAATGCTATCAAAATAACATTTCTGCCCCGCCAATAAAATTGGCAAGGCTCAAATATTATCTTATATCTTAACCTCAATATCTACTCCTGCAGGCATTGTTATATCTCTCAATGCTTCTATAATCTTTGGATTTGGGTTAATGATATCAATCATTCTTTTGTGAATTCTCATTTCAAACTGTTCTCTTGCATCTTTGTGTACAAAAGTTGATCTATTAACTGTATACTTCTTAATTTCTGTTGGCAAAGGTACTGGGCCTACTGCCTCACCACCATGTCGCAAAACTATTTCTACAATCTGTTTTGCTCCATTATCTATTACTTTATGGTCATATGCTCTTAATTTGACCCTCATTCTAATTGTGTCTTTTTCTTTCTTTGCCATAGTAATAAGTTTAGTTAATGATCTTTGTTACAACTCCTGATGCTACTGTTCTTCCACCTTCTCTAACAGCAAATCTTTGCTTATCTTCTAATGCTACTGGTGTGATTAACTTAACTTTGAAAGTTAATGTGTCTCCAGGCATAACAACTTCAACTCCTTCTGGAAGTTCTACTGCTCCAGTTACGTCTGTTGTTCTCATGTAGAATTGTGGTTTATATCCTTTTTGAAATGGTGTATGTCTTCCTCCTTCTTCCTTTGTTAATACATAAACCTCTGCTTCAAATTCTGAATGTGGTTTTGCAGTTCCTGGCTTAGCCAAAACTTGTCCTCTTTCAATCTCTTCTTTCTTTGTTCCTCTTAATAGAATTCCAACATTGTCTCCAGCATGTGCTTCATCTAATGTCTTTTTGAACATCTCCATAGAAACAGCTACTGTCTTTGTTGTATCTTTAATACCAACAATTTCAACTTCGTCATTAGCATGAATTGAACCTCTTTCAATTCTTCCTGTTGCTACTGTTCCTCTTCCTGAAATTGACATTACATCTTCAACAGCCATTAAGAAAGGCTTATCAACATCTCTTTCTGGTTCTGGGAAAAATGTATCACAAGCAGTAAGTAATTCTAAAATAGGTTTTGCAGCTTCATCATCTGCTGATGTTGCAGCCAAAGCTTTAATTGCTGATCCTCTGATAACAGGTGTTTTCTCACCATCATATTTATACTTTGTTAATAATTCTCTGATTTCTGATTCAACTAAATCAATCATTTCTGTGTCATCTACCATGTCACATTTGTTAATAAATACTACAAGTGATGGTACTCCAACTTGTCTTGCCAAAAGAATATGTTCTCTTGTTTGAGGCATGGGTCCATCTGTTGCAGCTACTACTAGGATTCCTCCATCCATTTGTGCAGCACCTGTGATCATGTTTTTAATATAATCAGCATGT
This sequence comes from uncultured bacterium, assembly GCA_965370925.1. GTDB lineage: Bacteria > Patescibacteriota > Minisyncoccia > Minisyncoccales > JAGOPM01 > JAGOPM01. The sequence continues at coordinate 4,143 of CBDUWM010000027.1, read as the reverse complement.
CCTGGACAATCAATATGAGCGTAATGTCTCTTTTCTGATTCATACTCTAGATGAGCAATGTTAATGGTAACTCCTCTTGCTTTTTCTTCAGGAGTTGAATCAATTTGATCTACTGCTCTTAAATCTGAAGCCCATCCTTTTAAAGATGCAACCTTCAAAATTGCAGCAGTCAAAGTAGTTTTACCGTGATCTACGTGACCAACAGTTCCAATATTTAAATGAGGCTTATTCCTCAAAAATTTCTCTTTTTCTGCCATGTTTTTTTATTTATTTATTTTTTATAGTATTAATTTTAATAATATTTTACCTGCTTATTTTAACAAAATTACAGGAAAAGTCAAGTGTTTATAAATAAGGAAGGTCTTCTATGTTTAATCTTTTGTCTTCCTTCTCTACTTCTTGCTCAATAACTTCTCTTTCTATCTGCTTTGGTTCGCTAATTCTCTCGTATGAAGTTATTACAAATGATGGTTTTCCAGTCTCATCAACAATGATTATTCTATCATTTGCACTCCTTATCATTTTTTTGATTTCATTGATATCCATATTAACTTTTCCCTTCTTGAATTTCTTTTGCTATATTTCCAGGTACTTGATGATAATGATCAAATTGCATAATAAATGTTCCTCTACCTTGGGAAAGTGATCTTAATGTTGTCATATACCCAAACATATTTGAAAGTGGGACAAATGATTGAATTTTCTTTAATATTCCATCATCTGATGTTGTTTCAATTCTTCCTCTTCTTGAACTGATATCTCCTATTACATCTCCAAAATATTCTTCTGGAACTGTAATATCTACTCTCATAATAGGCTCAAGTAATACTGGACCTGCAGCTTTTGCACCATCTTTGAAAGCCATTGATCCTGCAATCTTAAAGGCTGATTCAGATGAGTCAACTTCATGGTAAGAACCATCATACAATGTAACTTCAATGTCTGTCATTGGATATCCAGCAACAATACCTTTATCCATTGCTTCAATAATACCTTTTTTAATAGGTTTGATGTATTCTTTTGGAATAATTCCTCCCTTAATTTCATCAACAAATTTAAATCCTTCTCCTCCTTCTAATGGTTTAATCTTAATCTTAACATGTCCATATTGCCCCTTACCTCCAGATTGTCTTACATACTTGCTTTCTGCTTGTGAATCAGCTGTAATAGTTTCTCTGTATGCTACTTGAGGTTTACCTGAGTTAAGTCCAACATTGAACTCTCTTCTCATTCTATCAATCATGATTTCAAGATGTAACTCTCCCATTCCAGCAATAATAGTTTCTCCTGTTTCTTCATCCTTGTTTACTTGGAATGTTGGATCTTCTTCTGTTAGCTTATGTAAAGCAACTCCCATTCTTTCTTGATCCTCTTTAGTCTTAGGTTCTATCTTTGCTTGGATAACTGGTTCTGGAAACTCTACTTTTTCAAGTAATACTTGATCAGAATCTCCACAAAGTGTATCTGCTGTTTTTGCTTTTGCTCCGACAATAGCACCAATATCTCCTGACCCTAATGCTTCAATTTCTTGTCTTTCATTTGAATGCATTCTTACAAGTCTTCCAACTCTTTCTTTCTGTCCTGTATTTACGTTATACACATAAGTACCTTTCTTTAAAACTCCTGAATATACTCTTACATATACTAATTGTCCTACAAAAGGATCTGTTGCAACCTTAAATGCAAGTGCAGCTAAAGGTCCATCATCATCTGTTTTTCTTAAAACAGTTTCTTCTGTTTTTACATCAATTGCCTTTACTGGAGGAATGTCTAATGGATTAGGTAGGTAATAACAAACTGAATTTAAAATAGGTTGAACTCCTTTATTCTTTAATGCTGAACCACAGAATACTGGAACTAACTTATTTGCAATTGTTGCTTGTCTTAATACTTTTCTTAATTCATCTACTGAAATATCTTCTCCGTTTAAATATTTCTCCATTAATACATCATCCTCTGCTACAATTCTTTCAATCATTTTTCCCCTCCATTCTTCTGTTTGTTCTTTATATTCTTCTGGAATATCTTTTTCTTCCATTACTTCCCCTGATTCTCCTGTGAAGTATAAAGCTTTTTCTAATAATAAATCTATTGAACCAATATGATTTTCTTCAAGTCCAATAGGGATTTGCATTGCAACTGCATTTGGAGTTAATTTCTTCCAAATAGATTCTAAAGACTTCTCAAATGAAGCTCCCATTCTATCTAACTTATTAATAAATGCAATTCTTGGAACCTTGTAATCATCTGCTTGTCTCCAAACAGTTTCTGATTGAGGTTCTACTCCTGAAACTCCATCAAATACAACTACAGCTCCATCTAGAACTCTAAGAGATCTGATAACTTCTGCTGTGAAATCAATGTGTCCTGGAGTATCAATGATGTTAATAAAACACTCATTTTCCTTTATCTGTTCTAAATGTGTTGGAGTCCAAAAACATGTAACAGCCGCAGAAACAATAGTGATTCCTCTTTCCTTTTCTTGTTCCATCCAGTCAGTTACTGTATCTCCATCATCTACACCACCAACTTTATGAGAAGCTCCTGCATAAAACATAACTCTTTCTGTAGTTGTTGTTTTACCAGCATCGATATGAGCAATAATTCCGATATTTCTATATTGTTGGATAGGGTGTGTACGCATGTTTTTTATAAATTTTATTTTCTTCTAGGTCTTCCTAAATGAGCAAATGCCTTGTTAGCTTCAGCCATTCTATGCACTGAATCTCTCTTTCTGATTGATTCTCCCTCTCCATTTGAAGCATCTAAAATCTCCTTTGCCATTTTTTCTTTCATAGGTTTTCCTTTTTTCTTCTTTGAAATTTCAATAATCCATCTTAGAGCAATAGCTGTTCCTCTGTCTTCTGTAACCTCCATAGGAACTTGGTAAACTGCTCCACCAATTCTCTTAGGTTTGATTTCCATTACTGGTCTAATCTTATTAATAGCATCTGCTAAAACATCCAAAGGATCTCTCTTTGTTTTTTCTTTTATAATATCAAAAGCACCGTATACTATACTACAAGCTACGGTTTTTTTACCTTTTCTTAAAACATAGTTAATAAATCTAGATACTATTAAACTATTATATCTATTATCTGGCTTTAATTCTTTTCTTTTTACTTTTTTTGATGCCATATTTTATTTCTTAGGTTTTTTAGTTCCATATTTTGATCTACTCTGATTTCTTCCTTCTACTCCTTGTGTATCTAGTACTCCTCTAACAATATGGTATCTTACTCCAGGTAAATCCTTAACTCTTCCTCCTCTGATCATTACAACTGAATGCTCTTGTAAGTTATGTCCTACTCCTGGGATATATGCTGAAACCTCTTGTCCATTAGATAATCTAACCTTAGCTACCTTTCTTAAAGCTGAGTTAGGTTTCTTAGGTGTTAATGTAAATACCTTAACACAAATTCCTCTCTTAAATGGAGAGTTATATTTCTTTGGTTTGTTTTTTAGTGTATTAAAACTATAAGTAAGACCAAGTGTTTTTGATCTCTTTTTAACTACCTTTCTAGGTTTTTTTATCAATTGGTGAATTGTTGGCATAAATTCTTTTGAATAGAAAAATAAAAAACTCATTTAAAGTTTCAAATCCTTCTATCAGATTTGTTTATTTGTTTTCAAAATAAGATTACAGGAAAAGGGAATTGATGTCAATAGAAAAAGCCGACTTATGCCGGCTCATTTACTTCATTGTCTCAAATTACTTATGATCAGAATCATCAAACATCCAATCAACTATCGAATCAACTTGTTTATCTAACATCTTACCTGTATCAGACTCACAATCAATTTCTGTTTTCAAATTTTTTGATCCACAGAACTTACAATTTTTTTGCCTGTTACTCATTTGCTCAAGTTGAATCTTTGTTTTCCCTAAACCGGTCTTATATCCGGTCCAAAAATAAACTTCTCCGCAATCATGACATGTTGATTTATACGCTTCCATATATAGACTCCTTTATTTGGTCTGATTCCTCTTCAAAAAGAACTATATACAGTGTATCATACATACTGTATTCTGTCAATACTTGTATTAAGCGAAACCAAATAATTCTTGTTGAATAGATATATGACTTTTAACTTCTTCTTTAATCTCGACATTTAGCATTTTTACAATAACAGTACCTATAT
>CBDUWM010000026.1:0-8166 GCA_965370925.1 uncultured bacterium | reverse complement strand
GGTTGGCTAAGTCTGCTCCAGAGAATCCTGGTGTTCTTTCTGCAACTTCTTTTAGATCAATATCCTTTTGCATTTTCTTTCCAATAACATGGATTTCCAGAATTTCTTCTCTTGCTTTTTTATCTGGCAAATCAAAAGTTACTTTTCTATCAAATCTCCCTGGTCTTAATAGGGCAGAGTCTAGGATGTCTGGTCTATTAGTAGCTGCTAATATTATACAAGTATTACCTTGATCAAAACCATCCATTTCAACTAATATTTGATTTAATGTCTGTTCTCTTTCTTCATGTCCTCCTCCAAATCCTGGAGATCTTTTTCCTCCGATAGCGTCTAGCTCATCTATAAAAATTATTGATGGTTGGTGTTTTTTTGCTGTTGCAAATAAATCTCTTACTCTTGCTGCTCCAACTCCTACGAATAATTCAATGAATTCTGATCCAGAGATTGAGAAGAATGGAACATCTGCTTGAGATGCTACAGCTTTAGCTATTAATGTTTTTCCTGTTCCTGTTGCTCCTACAAGTAATACTCCTCTTGGGACTCTTGCCCCGATGTCTAAAAACTTCTTAGGATTTTTAAGGAAGTCCACAATCTCTTCTAATTCTTCTTTTGCTTCTGCTAATCCTCCAACACTTTTAAAGTCTAATTTCTTTGCATTTTTATTAAATAACTTAGCTTTTGACTTTGAGAAATCAAATACCTTTCCAGCTCCTCCTTTTGCTTGTTTAAGCATTGTAAACAAAAAGAATCCAATTACTAACATTGGTATTACAGTGAATAGAAACATTGGTCCCATCCATGACCATACATCTTCTTTTTCTTCTAAGATATCAATTTCAACATTTATAATCTTTTCTGTTTCTACTCCTCTGATATTTAAAAATTCTGTTAAAGAGATTTCTGCTTCTTTTCTTGCAATTTTAATAGTGTCGTCATTGTATGTGATTTCCAATTCCTGTCCTGATACTGCAATTTTTTTAACCTCATCGTTATTAATATCTGAGATTAAAGAAGACACAGATACATTCTCTTTTGGATTTAAGTCAGTTGTGAATATTGAGAACACTGCAGATACTGCAATTAGAATCAAGAAAACTAAGACAATTTTCTTGACTAGGTTATTGATTTTTTTGTTTTTCATAAATTAGTTAGTCTTTGAAGGTTTTTCCTTTAAAGTCTTTAAAGATAGGAATATTCTTCCATCGTTATTGATATTAATAATCTGAGGTTCTATTATATCAGCTGTTTTTACAATATCACTAGGTTCTTTCACTAATTGCCAATCTAGTTCTGAGATATGGATCAATCCTTCTAAGTCTGGGTTTGGAGTAGGGAACTTAATAAATGCTCCAAAGCTTGTTACTTCTGAGATTTCTCCCTTTACTATATCTCCTGGTTTGTATTTTTTTAGAATCTTTGAAATTTCCTGTGTTGTTGCTTTTTCTGAAACAATCAACTTATTATCCCTTTTTGATACATCTAAAACTTTAACTTGTAATGTCTGTCCTACAAATTCTTGTAATTTCTTTAATATCTTGTTTGAGTCTCTATCATCAATCTTAGGATAGTTCTTAGATGATAGCTGAGATACAGGCAAGAAAGCTGGTACATTCAACACTGCTGTTAAAAGTCCTCCTTTATTTGATCCTGTGATTTTTACATCAATAGGTTCTTTGCTATCTCTTAAAGCCTCTAGTTTATCCCAACTCTGGCTTTCTTGAGCTTCTCTTAAAGATAGTTCTACATATCCTTCATCATTCTCGATTTCAACTATCTTTCCCTTTACATCTGCACCTTTTTTGATGTTCTTTAAGATGTTCTTAGCATTGATGAATTCTCTTCCATATATAATGCCAGGCCTTGCTATTCCAAGGTCTACATATACAGCTGATCTTCCTGTGCCAATTACTGTACCTTCAACAATATTACCAATTTTAGGCAATTTGATATTGTCTGAGATTTGAGCATCTTCTACTTTATTTATTGTATTTGTCATAGTTATAAATTAAAACATTTTGAGAGAAATTGCAAGCCCCTAGCAATTGAAAATACATAGCAAATATGATAATATCTTAGTAAAAGTAAACATAGATAATTTATGCATATATACTGGAAAGGTAAATCCTGTTTTAATATTTCTGTCTCCCAGACTAAGGGAGAGTCTATTTCTATATTAATAGACCCAATAGATCCAAAAACAAACGAAAAAATCTCAAAGCAGAAAGGGGATTTATATTTATTTACAAATAATAAGGTAAAGACAAAAGATGCTCTTGGTATCAAAGATGCTGTTTTTGTAATAAACAACCCAGGGGAGTATGAAATCAAAGGAATTCATATCAAAGGAATAAATGGATTTAATAATCATATATTCACTTTAGAAGCAGAAGATATTAAGATATGTCATCTAGGCAACATCTCAGAAGATGAATTATCATCTAAGCAGTTAACAGAAATTGGGAGAGTGGATGTTTTAATGATTCCTGTTGGCGGAGATTATGTTATTGATGCAAAGACAGCTGTTTCTATTGCAAATCAAATTGAACCAAAGATTATTATTCCCATGGTGTATAAGACAGAAGGAGATAAATCTAAATTAGATACAGTCAAGTCCTTTGTAAAAGAAATGGGAGAAACAGGAGAACCACAAGACAAGTTATTATTAAAGAAAAAAGACCTTTCAACAAAGGAAGGGGAAATAATAGTATTAAATCCTTAAATGAATTTAAAGGAAGTTCAAAATTATTCAGAAGAGAAGAGAAAAAAGATATTTGTAGTGATACTTAGTATCATTACTATTATTTTTATGATTATATGGATACTTGATGTAGGAAAGAGAGTATCAAATGTTAATATAGAAGGAGAGTTTAGTTATGATGTAGATAAGTTTAATACAAAGATAGAAAAAACAAAAGAAAGGATTCAAGATGCATCTGAAGAATTCAAAAAAGAAATAGAGATAAAACAAAAAGAGTCTATAGAAGAAGAAAAGAAAGCAAAAGCAGAATTAGACGCTTTTATTAATACAAGCTCAAGTATAAATTATGCCCAAGAAGAATAAAAAACAAGAAAAGCCATTTGCAGAAATTGGTTATGTAAAAAATAAAGAGATTGTTGATGAGATGAAGACTAGCTATTTAGACTATGCTATGTCTGTTATAGTCTCTCGTGCCTTGCCAGATGTAAGAGATGGTCTGAAACCAGTACAGAGAAGAATTCTATACTCTATGCATGAGATAGGACTTAACCATACATCAAGATTTAAGAAGTCTGCTGCTGTGGTTGGAGACGTGCTAGCAAAGTATCACCCTCATGGTGATGCTTCAGTTTATGGTGCAATGGTAAGAATGGCACAGGACTTTTCATTAAGATATCCTCTTGTAAAAGGGCAGGGAAACTTTGGATCTATTGATGGTGATCCACCAGCTGCATACAGATATACAGAAGCTAAGCTTTCAAAAATTTGTTCAGTTGCATTAAAAGACATTGAAAAAGAAACAGTTGATTTTGTAGAGAACTATGATGGAAGTAAAAAAGAACCCACAGTTCTTCCAGCATTACTGCCGTCATTACTTTTAAATGGTTCTGTTGGTATTGCTGTTGGTATGGCAACAAGTATTCCTCCTCATAATTTAGGAGAGGTATGTGATGCTGCAATACATTTACTTGCGCAACCTAAATCAACGACAGAAGATTTATTTGAATTTATCAAAGGACCTGATTTTCCTACATCAGGAATTATCTTTGACAAGAAACAAATTATTAATGCTTATTCTCATGGTAAGGGACCAATCTTAATGAGAGGAAAGGCAGATATAAAACAGAATAAAGATGGAAAGACAGTAATTATCATTACAGAGATTCCATATCAAGTTAATAAATCAACATTAGTATCAACTTTTGCTAAATTAGTAGAGACTAAAAGAATTACAGGAGTTAGAGATATTAGAGATGAATCTGGAAAAGAAGGAATCAGAATTGTTGTGTATTTAAGTAAAGATGTCCCACCACAGAAAATCTTGAATAGATTGTATAAGTATTCAGATTTACAAAAGACATTTCATTTGAATATGATTGCTTTGGTAGATGGAATTCAACCAAAGGTTTTATCTTTAGTAGAAACAATCCATTATTATTTGAAACATAGAAAGGAAGTGACTGTTAAAAGAACTGAGTTTGAATTAAGGAAAGCTAGGGCAAGAGAGCATATCTTAGAAGGTTTACATAAATGTCTTGGTAATATTGATAAGGTTATTAAAATTATTAAAGGTTCAAAAGATAGAGATGATGCTTTAATAAAATTGAAAAAAGAATTCAAACTTTCTGATATTCAAGCTAATGCAATTTTGGATACTAAATTAGCACAGATTGCTAAATTGGAAAGAATGAAAATTGAAGATGAATTAAAGAGACTAAAAGAATTAATTAAAGAATTACTTGCAATTTTAAAAGATCCTAAAAAAGTAAAAGCTTTGGTTAAAAAAGAAATTCTAGGATTGAAAAAAGATTATGCTGATGAGAGAAAGACTAAGGTAATGGCAAGAAGGGCAGAGGAATTCTCAGATGAGGATTTAATCCCAGAAGAAGAGATTGTTATTACATTAACTAATTCAGGATATATTAAGAGAATAAATCCTGATGCATATAGAATGCAGAAGAGAGGAGGAAAGGGAACTCTTGGTATGAAGACAACAGGAGAGGATGTTGTAGAACATTTCATTTCTGCGAATACTCATGACTCATTATTATTCTTCTCTGATTCGGGAAAGGTATTTAAAACACCAGCATATGAGATTCCAATTGGATCTAGAACTGCTAAAGGAAGAGCATTAGTTAATTTCTTAGAAATATCTACTAAAGAGAGAATTATGGCTGTGCTTCCAGTTAAGAAAGAAGATATGGAAGATAAGAATAAGTTTTTAGTAATGGTTACAGAAAAAGGAATAGTTAAGAAGACATTACTTCCTGAGTTTAGAAATATCAGAAGATCTGGATTAATAGCACTAAGCTTAAAGAAGGGAGATTCTCTTAAGACTGTTAGAGGAGGAGAGAAAGGAGACCATATCATGTTGATTTCAAAAGATGGTAAGTCTATTAGATTTAAAGAATCTCAAGCAAGAGCAATGGGAAGACCAGCTTCTGGAACAAAAGGAATGTCACTTAAAAAAGATGATGTAGTAATTGGAATGAGTATTATTAAATCTAAGAATCCTAAAGGAGGAGAAGCTCAGAATTTTCTATTAGTATTATCTGAGAATGGATATGGAAAGATGACTAAGCTAAAGGAATACAGAATACAGAGCAGAGGAGGCACTGGTATTAAAGTAATGCAAGTAACTGCTAAAACAGGGAAGATAGCAGCAGCTAAAGTATTATCAGGAGAAGAAGAAGAGTTGATTGTAATATCACAGAAAGGACAGGTTATTAGAACAAGTATATCTTCTGTACCTAAATTAAGTAGAGCTACTCAAGGAGTTAGAATAATGAGAATGGGGCAGGGGGAGAAAGCTGCAAAAATGGCATGTTTATAACTCCAAAAAAAATACTAGAGGGCTTGAAACTAGACAATAATTTAATTGCAGCAGATTTTGGATGTGGGAGCGGAGGATTTTCTATTCCATTAGCAAAGATATTAAGAAAGGGAAAAGTATATGCTATTGATGTACAGAAAACAGCATTATCTTCTCTTGTTTCAAATAACATTCCAAATATCAAGGCAATTCATTGTGATTTAGAAAAAGGTTCTACAATCAGAGATAATGAAGTGGACATTGTAATACTTGCAAATATATTACATCAAGTAGAGGATATAGAAGTTATTTTGAAGGAAGCAAGTAGAGTATTAAAAGATAATGGTATTTTATTGATTGTTGATTGGAATGATTATATAGATAAGAAAGAGGTATTGAAAAAGGCAGAATCATTTAAGTTAAAAGAGGATATTGATACTAAAACAGATCACTTTGTATTAGTTTTTAACAAATGACTTGTTGCTTTAAGCGTTTAATTGGTTTAAAATGAGATAAAATGAAGAAGGTAATATTATTTAGTTTAATGTTTCTATTGATAGCAGGTATTATATCTGCTGATATGATAGTTGAATTGAACAATCCTATTAACCATGACACCTTCTTAGAATTGATAAATGCTATTATTGATATAGTATTATGGGTTGCAGTTATACTTGCACCTTTAATGATTTTAATAGGAGCATTTTATATGACAACATCAGGTTCAGGACTTACAGATCAGAAATCCCAGATTGAGAAAGGAAAGAATATTATTAAATATACAGTGATTGGATTGATATTGTTATTGGGAGCAAAAGGAATGGTAGAGTTCGTATTAGAGAAATTTGGTTTTTAAAAAATAATATAAAGGTCAAAATAAAGAACAAAAAAATATGAAAAATAAATTTTTAGCAATGTTAGTAGTTTTTGGAATAATGCCAGTTGTTGGATTAGCGTTACCAGATCCACAAGCAGGGGGGGCAGCCGGAACAGATAATTTTCCAAAAGTAGCATTTGGAGATTGGGTAAACACTGTTATGACAATTATATTTGTCATTATTGTATTCGCATCGATCATATTTATCTTATATGCAGCATATTTGTTTGCAACAGCTCAGGGAGAATCAGCACAAGTTGATAAAGCAAAGACAATTATTTTCTGGGTAGTTATCGGAGTTATCACAACAGCATTAGCTTATGGTTTAATACAATGGGTATTAAAGCAATTCACAATAACGTTCTGAGTTGAATAATTCTTAGAATTTGTTATATTATATCTGTTGCCGGCGTGGTGAAATTGGTAGACACGCATGCCTTAGGAGCATGTGCCGTAAGGTATGAAGGTTCGAGTCCTTTCGCCGGCACAGATAAAAAGAGAGGGTTTAAACCCTCTCTTTTGTTATTCTTTAATTTCTACTTTCTCTTCTATCTGTTTCTCTTCTTTTTCCTTTGGGAATCTTATCACCAGCAATCCATTCTTAAGTTCTGCCTCTATTTCTGATGATTCAACATAATCTGGTAGAATTATCTTTCTAGAGAACTTTCCCCAATAACATTCTTTGTATAAGTAGTTTTTGTTATCTTCAACTTTGTAGTTTTCCCTCTGTCCTTTGATAACTAGCATTCCTTTGTCTACAAAAATATCTAAATCTTTTTTAGAAATTCCTGCGATTGGTGATTCTACGATAAACTCATTCTTTGTTTCGTATATATCAACTGCAAGTTCTGCTGCCTCAAAGGCATCGTCTTCTTTAAATTCTTTTTTTGTTTTTAATTTTGCCATATTATTTATTTAGAAATTTTGTTAATAATTCTTTGTTTTTCTTTCTTAGATCTTTAAAGCATAAAGATACTATAAGAGCTAGGATAAATAGGAATCCAAACACTCCTAATATTTTTGTAAAAAATTGCTCTTGTGTCATTATATAATAATTAAAAATACCGTGCAATAAACCAGATATTAACACCCCTTGAATCAAATACTTTTTATTTTTATTTATTAAACTTTTTGCGTAAAAGAATCCAAGTATTGCAGAGCAGAGAGCATGTAGGAAATTTGCTCCAAAGAATCTGAATATAGTGATAATTATAGATGCTGTTATTAAATGTCCTTGGTCTCCTCCTGTGATATAGAAGAAGTTTTCTAAAGCTGCGAATCCCATAGCAGCTGTTACCATATATATCATAGCGTCTATAGGCTCATTGAATTCTTTGTTATTTGATATTCCAACTTTGACTACTAAAAATTTCATTAATTCTTCTGTAATTCCTATTGCAAACACCATGTATACGAAGGTTCTTAAGTAGAAGTTTTCTATAGCAAAGTTATTTAAAATATTAGTAAGTCCTATTTCTATAAAAGCAGTGGGGATAGTAGATAATGCTCCAAGAACAAAGATAAAGAGAATTAACTTCTTTGGTTCTGGATGTATGTCTTTTGATAAATAATGGAAAAGCCATATCAAACTAGGAGTTAAAGCCAAAAATATTAACAGTAAATTTGTGTTTGCGGAAATTGCAACTAGTGATAGTAAGTCTTCTAACATAATATTATTTTTGAATTATCGATTAGCTATTTATTTTTTTTATTGATATTTTTGTATCCTGCTATTTCAATCATAAATGCATTATCTGTGATTAACTTTTTCTCAGGATA
>CBDUWM010000025.1:0-8208 GCA_965370925.1 uncultured bacterium | reverse complement strand
ATTGGATATTGGATTGATTTGAAAGATCCATATATTACATATACAAAGGAATATATAGAATCTGTTTGGGGAATTTTGAAACAGTTTAAAGATCAAGATTTGTTATATAAGGGATATAGGGTAGCTCCTTATTGTCCTAGATGTGGGACAACATTGTCTAGTCATGAGTTATCCCAAGGATATAAGGTTGTAAAAGAAGTTTCAATTTATGTTTTATTTAAATTAAAAAACAATGAGAATCTTTTGATATGGACTACAACTCCATGGACTTTACCTGGCAATACAGCAGTTGCTTTGAATAAGAAACTAATATACTTGAAAGTTGAATTTGAAAATAAGATATATCTTATTGCAGAAAGCAGAGTAGAGCATGTATTTAGAGATTTAGAGTATAAGGTTATAGAAAAAGTAAAAGGAGAAGATTTGATTGGGCTTGAATATGAGCCTCCATATAAGATGACAGATTCAAAGTCTGCATATAAGATTCATCATGCTGATTTTGTGTCTTCTGAAGATGGGACAGGATTTGTTCATATTGCTCCTGTATTTGGAGAGGATGATAAAACCTTGGTAGATTTATATAATAAAAAAACAGAAGATAAAATTCCATTTCTATTTACAGTAGATAAACAGGGGAATATAAATGACAAAAGAATTCCAGGATACAAGAAGTTTATTAAGGAAGCAGATTTTGATATTATGAGGGATTTAAAAGAAAGAGGGATATTTTTCAAAAAGGAAAAGTATGAACATGATTATCCATTTTGTTGGAGATGTAAGTCACCATTAATGTATTATGCTCAAGAGTCATGGTTTATTAGAGCATCAGATGCGAGAGACGAAATGATTAAGAATAATAAAGGTATCAATTGGATTCCTAAACATTTGAAAGAGGGAAGGTTTGGAATGTGGCTGAAGGAATTAAAGGATTGGAATTTATCTAGGAATAGATACTGGGGGACTCCTTTGCCAGTATGGGAATGTGAATGTGGAAATACAACAGCTATAGGATCGGTGGATGATATTATTAAAAAATCATCTGTAAATAATAAGTATTTCTTTATTCGTCATGGGCATGGGGAACATATGGTAAAGAATGTAGCAGACTGTAGTTTAAATAAATCTTCATTAACTAAAAAAGGTATAAAAGAGGTAGAGATATCTGCAAAGAAATTAAAGAATATTGATTTAATAATATCTTCTGATGTTTTAAGATCAAAACAGACATCAAAAATAATATCAGATATTTTAGATATAAAAGTTATTTTTGATAAAAGATTAAGAGAATTCAATTTTGGAGAATTAGATGGTGGAAAAATAAAAGATGTTTTGAATTATTGGGACAATAATAATTTAGACTATAATTCAGGTAGATTACCAAAAGGAGAATCTAGAAATGATATGCAGAAGAGAATGTATAATTTAGTTTTATCTTTAGAAAAAATATATAAAGGAAAGAATATATTGATATCTTCTCATGCTGGGCCTATCAAAGCATTTGAATCTGCAGTAAAGGGAAAGAAAATGTCTCAAGTGAAATTTGGTGAGTTTCAATCAGGACAAGTAAAAGAAATTAAATTTAAACACCTTCCATACAATAAGGACTTTGAAATTGATTTGCATAGACCGTATGTAGATAATCTAAAAATTAAATGTTCTAAGTGTTCTAAGATTATGAAGAGAGTTCCAGAAGTTATTGACTGTTGGTTTGATTCAGGATCAATGCCTTTCGCTCAACATCAGAATAATAAGCAATTTCCAGCAGAATATATCTGTGAAGCAGTAGATCAGACAAGAGGGTGGTTCTATACATTACTTGCAATATCTACATTACTTAAGAAAGGAGCTCCATATAAGAATGTTATTTCTCTTGGACATATATTAGATGAGAAGGGAGAGAAGATGTCTAAGTCAAAAGGTAATATTGTAAACCCATGGGAGATGATGGATAAGTATGGCGCTGATACTATTAGATGGTATTTCTATTCAGTATCGCAAGCAGGGGAGCCTAAGCTATTCTCAGAGAAAGATATTTCTGTGGTAATGAGAAGAATTGTAAATACTTTTTGGAATTGCTTTGTGTTTTTAGATACATATAAGAATACAAACATAACAGATAAGAAACCGGAACCAAGAAATACATTAGATAAATGGATATTATCCAGACTTAATAATTTGATTGAAGATATGACAAAGTCCTTGGATTCTTATGATATCAATCAAGCAACAAGAGTATTTGATAAGTTTTTATTAGATGATTTTTCTTTATGGTATTTAAGGAGATCAAGAAAAAGATTCCAACAATCAGAAAGCAAGAAAGATTTACAATCTGCTTCTGAATTCTTTGGATATGTATTAATCACATTATCAAAGCTTTCTGCACCATTTATGCCTTTTTTATCAGAAGAGATATATCAGAGCGTTGTTTCAAAGAAAGAATCAATTCATTTACAGACTTGGCCAAAAGTAAATAGTAAGAAGATAGATAAGAAGCTAGAATCAGATATGCAGATAATCAGAGAATTAATCAAAGAAGCGTTATCTGTTAGAGCAAAGAATCAATTAAAAGTAAGACAACCATTATCTAGTTTAACTATTAAAGAAAAAACAATTGATAAAGATTTGCTTAAGTTAATCAAAGATGAGATTAATGTAAAAGAAATTAAGATAGGAAAGGAGTTTGTGTTAGATTTAGAAATCACAGAGGAATTAAGAAAAGAGGGAGTAGTAAGGGAAATGATAAGAAATATCCAAGACACAAGAAAAAAGGAAGGATTTATGCCAAAAGATGAAATTTTATTTGCCTATTCTTCTGGTAATATTGCAGATATCTTAGATGAATACAAAGACTTTTTATTAAAAGAAGGGAAAATTAAGAAAACAGAAAGAATAGATGATTTATCTAAATTTAAAATAAATAAAGAGATTAAAATAAATAACGAAGAAATTATTATTGCTATCAAAAAAATATGAAAAAACTTCCTTTAATATTAATTACAATATTGTTTGTCTTAATAGGTATCGCTGCCTATACATTTAATCAGGGAACATTTTCTAAAGAAGCAGTTAGACTAGAGATTATTGCTGCAAATGAAGTTGATTGTGGGCAAGAATCAGAATATATTATTAAATTTAAGAATAATGGGAATGCTAATTTAGAGAATATAAGATTGAATATTGAGTTTCCCGAGTCATCTATTGTGAGTGATTATGATGGAGTTATGATTATTAAAGATTCAGATGAAATAGGTATTGTGTATCCAGGGCAAGAAAAGATATATAGGATAAAAGCAAGAATGTTTGGATCTGAATCAGATACTATAAACATTAATACTGATTTAACATATAGTCCCAAAGGACTTTCTGCTAGGTATTCTTCTAAGACTCAACTTCCAGTAAGAATAAAAGAGGTTCCTATTAATCTGGAATTTGATAGTCCATCAAGAGTTGAGACAGGAAAGGATATAGAATTATCTTTAAATTATTTCTCAAATATTGAATATCCATTATCTGATTTAATGATTGAGATTATGTATCCAGAAGGATTTAAATTTAGATCATCTAGTCCTAGGGCACTAGATAAGAATAATTGGAGAATAGAATCTTTGAATGATAAGAATGGAGGGAAGATTAATATTAATGGAACTCTATATGGACAAGCAGGGGATACTAAGGTTTTTGAAGCTAAATTAGGATTCTATATGAATGGAAGATTTATAGAACTTGTTAAAACTGAGTTTTCTATAACAATGAAAGAATCTGCAATAGAAATTAATCAGACTATAAATGGAGATTCTAGATATACTGCTAACTTAGGAGAAACATTAAATTACAATATAGAATTTACAAATACAGGAAGTCATACATTGAAAGATTTATTCTTAGCAGTAAAACTTAGAGGTGACATATATGACTATGATACTATTTCTGCTGTAGGAGTAGAGGTAAAAGAAGGAGATAAAAATATCATATGGGAAGCAGATGATTCGTCTGATTTAAAAGTTCTAGCTTCAGGAGAAACAGGAAGAGTCAGTTTCTCTATCAAAACAAAAGAAAGATATAATGAGAATGAATTTAATCCAGTTTTAATAAACAAGATTATTATCTCAGAGATTCAACATGAATTTGAAACAAAGTTAAATTCAAATATACGTTTAAAACAAATATTAATGCATGAAGATGAAGTATTTCAAAGTAAAGGACCTGTCCCATTAGAAGTAGGAAAACAGAGTATTTTAACTGTTATATGGAGTATATCAAATTACTTTAATGACTTAGAGAATGTTAAGATAAAAGCAGAACTTCCTGAAAATGTTTCTGTAACAGGAGAAATAGGACCAAAAGAAAGTGCAGATAACTTTACATTTGATTCAGAGTCAAGAGAGTTACTATGGAGTATAGGCAATTTACCAAAGGGGATTGGAACTGGATCAAAGATAAAAGTACTTCAATTACAGATTTCTATTACTCCTGATTCAAGTGATAGGGGAAATCATGCAGATATTATAAAGAATATAAAGATTTTTGGAGAAGATATGTGGACACAAGAGTCCATAGAGTATAGATATAATAATTTAACATCCGAGAGTATTGTCGGAGAGGACGATTTATTGGTAAAATAAAATATGCAGAAAATATTATCATTATTAAAAAGAAGAGGTTTTGTTTATCCATCATCTGAGATATATGGAGGATTTGGAAGCGTTTATGATTTTGGTCCAATGGGCTCATTATTAAAAAACAATATTAAAAATTCTTGGAGAAAAAATATCAAAGATTTTGAAACAACATTTAAAAATCATGGAACAGATATTGTAGAAATTGATGCTGGGATTTTAATGTCTCCAAAAGTTTGGACTGCATCGGGGCATTTGTCAGCTGGATTCGCAGATAAGTTAGTTGAATGTAAGAAATGTCATAAGAGATTTAAAGGAGATGATATAAGCGAATGTCCAGAATGTAAGGGAGAATTATCAGAACCAAAACAATTCAATCTTATGATGAAGACTTTTGTAGGTCCACTACAAGAGACAGCGAATGAAACATATTTAAGAGCAGAAACATGCCAGGGTATTTTTGTTAATTTCAAGAATGTAATGGATACCCAAAGACTTAATATTCCATTTGGTATTATGCAGATAGGGAAGTCTTTTAGAAATGAAATAACTCCAGGAAATTCTATTTTTAGAACAAGGGAGTTTGAGCAAATGGAAATGCAATGGTTTTGTAAAAAAGAAAATTCTTTAAAGTGGTTTGATAAATGGCTTAATGCTAGAATGAAGTGGTATGAAGATTTAGGGTTTGATATGGATAATATTAAGATAGAAGAGATTACAGAAGGAAAGGCTCATTATGCAGTTAAGCAAGTAGATATTATGTATAAATTCCCATTTGGATTTAAAGAAATTGAAGGAATACATAATAGAGGGGAATGGGATCTATCTAACCATAGTAAACATTCAGGAGTTGATTTAAAAATAGATGGAGAGTTTCCGAATGTCATAGAAACCTCAGTTGGTGTAGAAAGAGTAATGCTTGCTATAATATGCGAAGCATATACAGAGAAAGAAGATGATATTAATTTGAATTTAGATAAGACACTTGCTCCTATCAAAGTAGCAGTATTCCCGTTAATGAAGAATAAAGAAGAATTAGTTAAAAAAGCAAAAGAGGTATTTGAACAAGTTAAAGATTTAGGTGCTTTTTATGATGAGACTGGTTCTATCGGGAGAAGATATAGGAGACAGGATGAAATTGGGACTCCATATTGTATTACTATAGATTTTGATTCTATAGAAAATGATGATGTTACAATAAGAGACAGAAGAGATTTTTCTCAAAAAAGAATAAAAATAAAAGACATAAAAAACAATGTATAAAAAGACGACATTAGATAATGGACTTAAAATAATAACAGTTCCTAGGACAGAGACAAAAGCAGTCACAGTTTTGGTATTAGTTGGTACAGGATCAAAATACGAAACAAAAGAAAATAATGGAATTTCTCATTTCCTTGAGCATATGTTTTTCAAAGGAACAGAAAAGAGACCAACTACTTTAGAAATTTCAGAACCTTTGGATAGAGTAGGAGGTATATTTAATGCTTTTACTTCAGAAGAATATACTGGGTATTGGGCAAAGGCTCAGGCAGAGAAGTTTGATTTAGCATTAGATGTGATTGCAGATATATTTAATAATTCTAAGTTAGATGAAAAAGAGATTGAAAAAGAAAGAGGAGTTATTATAGAGGAAATTAACATGTATTATGACAATCCAATGAGTAACGTTGCATTACTTTGGAATGAATTATTATACGGTGATCAACCAGCTGGTTGGGACATTGCAGGACCAAAGGAAAATGTCTTAAGATTTAAGCGAAAAGATTTTAAGAGTTATATGGATTCTCAATATACAGCAGAGAATACTGTGGTTTGTATAGCTGGGAATATTGATGAAAAAGAAGCAATCAAAAAAGTCACTGAGCATTTTTCTAAAGTCAGGACAGGAAAGATTAAAGACAAAGTAGAAGTTGTAGAAGATCAATTAGTTCAGGAAGTTAGTGTAAGATATAAGGATACAGATCAGACACATTTATTATTAGGATTTAGAGGAGTTAGTTTATTTTCAGAGGATAAGTATAACCAGAGAATATTAGCATCAATTCTAGGAGGAATGATGAGTTCTAGGATGTTCTTGAATGTCAGAGAGAAACAGGGGCTTGGATATTATATCTCTACATCATCCGAGACTGATACAGACACTGGGTTTATTGTGACAAGAGCTGGAGTTGATAATAAGAGAGTAAAGCTAGCAATTACAGCTATATTAAATGAATATAAAAGTATAATAGATGGAGGAATCCCAGAGAATGAATTACAGAAAGCAAAGGATAATATAAAAGGAAGAATGATTCTAACATTTGAAGCATCAGATGTAGAAGCATCATTTTATGGAATACAAGAATTATTACAAAGCGATACTATAACACCAGAAGAGATATATAAGAAGATTGAAGCAGTAACAGTAGATGATGTCATTAATTTTGCGAAACAAACATTTAAGAATAATAAGTTAAATTTAGCTTTAGTTGGTCCATTTAAAGATAAAGCTGAGTTTGAAAAAATATTAAAAATATAATTATGGAACAAGAAAAAATATTTAACATATCATGGGGGACAATATTAAGAATTGCTTTTGCAATATTAGTATTTTATCTTCTATATCTAATTAAAGGAATATTTGTTTCCTTTATATTCGCAGTAATAATTTCAGTTTTAGTTGATCCTATAATTGATTTTTTCTGCGAGAAACTTAGATTTCCTAGGCTAGCGTCTACTATAACAGTATATACTTTAGTATTCGGAGTTTTAGTTGCGTTTATAGCATATTTAGCGCCTACATTTGTTCCAGAGTTCAATAATTTTATTTCAAATTTTGGATCGTATGTAGATAAGCTCCCGGAATCTATTAGGGCAAAAATAGATGGGCAAACAGATTTGGCTACTAATGGGTTTGATTGGACAGAAGTTTTGGCATCAATATTCGGAGGATTAGTTTCTGCTATAAGTGTTTTATCTTTGGCAGTATTCTTATCGTTAGAAGAGAAGGCTGTAGATAAAGGGATAAGATTGATTTCTCCTAAAAAGAATGAAGAATTTTTCTTTAATCTTTGGCAGAATTCAAAGAGAAAAGTTGCTCAATGGTTTGGGGTGAGATTATTGTCTTCACTTATTGTTGGAGTAGCTGTATTTATTTCTCTTGAGTTATTAAATAACTATGTAGATTTTTTCTATACTCCATTTTCATTATCATTTTCACTGTTTGCTGGTATAGCAGATATAGTGCCTATCATTGGACCATTAATTGCAGCAGTTATTATATTTGTTTCTTTAGCTAGTACATCAATTGCTTCTGCTTTAATATTTCTAGTAATATTCCTAATAATCCAGCAGATTGAAAGTAATATTATTACACCTCTATTAACAAAGAAGATTATTGGAATATCTCCCGTGTTAGTATTATTGGCAGTTTTGATTGGAGATAAACTAGGAGGGACAATAGGAGCTATTCTTGCGATTCCTTTGACTGGAATGATATATGAGTTTATTAAAGATTATTTAGAAAAGAAAAAAGCAGAAGAAATATATAATAATGAGTAAACTATACATTGTAGCAACACCGATAGGGAATTTAGGTGATATATCAAAG
>CBDUWM010000024.1:0-8277 GCA_965370925.1 uncultured bacterium | reverse complement strand
ATTTAATCAGAGTATCGTGGAATTTCATGGTTCTATTTTTATTTTTTTGATTGTAAGGTTCAAATCATATTCCTTGGAAATCTTTTCTAATACATCAGCATATTCATGTATATACAGATCTAGAAAAACAAGCCCTGAGATTATGGTCAAGCGACCAATTATTCCCCCACCATTACATTTTATATTATAGCTTCTTTGATCTCCGATAACTGCGTAAACCTTGTATTCGTAAAGAGAAAATCTATTTAATGTGAAGGCAATAGTAATCTTTATGATAATTTGGTTTATCATTGTGCTCCTTTCTTTTTAATCTGCTATTAACTTTTAATACCAAAAACATTGATATTTGTCAATTTATCTAATATGATTAAAGTAATGAACTTACCAAAGCAAATACACGAGATATTAAATGTGTTTCATAGAAACAATTATGAAGCTTATGCAGTCGGAGGATGTGTAAGGGATTTTTTATTAAAAAAAGAACCTAATGACTGGGATCTTACTACTAACGCAGACCCAGAACAAATACAAGAGATATTTAAAGATTCTTTTTTAAATAATGATTTTGGAACAGTTGGTATTAAAACAGACATTGGAATCATTGAGGTTACGCCATATAGGATAGAATCAGGATACTCTGACAAAAGACATCCAGATACTATCAAATGGGCAAAAACACTAGAAGAAGATTTATCCAGAAGAGATTTTACAGTGAATGCAATGGCAATTGATAATAGCGGAAATATAGTTGATCTCTATGATGGAAAAAAGGATTTAACAGAGAAGACTATCAAATGCGTAGGCGATGCAGATAAAAGGTTCTCAGAAGATGCATTAAGATTAATGAGAGCAGTAAGATTCGCATGTCAGCTACAGTTTGATATAGAAGAAAAAACAAAAGAAGCATTGATCAAAAATGCAGATTTAATAAAACACGTTTCGTATGAAAGAGTAAGGGACGAGTTTAATAAGATAATAATGAGCAAGATTGCAGGGCAAGGCATTGAAATGCTTAGAGAGTATGGGCTTTTGCAGTATATTATTCCAGAATTATTAGATGGGTATAAGGTAGAACAGAATAAGCATCATATATATGGAGTATATGAACATCATATTAAATCTTTAGATTATGCTGTAAAAGAGAATTTTAATATATATGTTAGAATTTCCGCATTATTACATGATATAGGGAAACCAGAAACTAAAAGAGGAACAGGGGAGAATGCAACCTTTTATAATCATGAAGTTGTAGGAGCAAGAATAGCTAAAAACATCTTACAAAGATTGAAGTATTCTAATAATGACATCAAAAAAATGGTAAAGTTAATAAGATATCACTTATTTTATTACAATGTAGATGAAGTTACAGAAGCTTCAGTCAGGAGATTAGTTAAGAATGTAGGCATAGAAAATATTAATGAGCTGATACAATTAAGAATGTGCGATAGAATAGGATCTGGATGCCCAAAAGCATTACCATATAAATTAAGACATTTGCAATATTTAATTGATAAGAATTCTTGTGATGCTATATCTGTTAAGATGTTGAAAATTAAAGGAGAGAATATTATGGATATTCTTAAGATTAAGGGGACACCAGTTATAGGGGACATATTAGATATACTTTTGTCCGATGTCCTCAATGACCCCGGACATAATAATATAGAGTATCTTTCTGGCATGGTAGAGAAGTTAGGGAAGATTGATTATAAGGAATTGTCTAAGCAAGCTATACAATCTCAGAAAGAATTAAAGGAAGTGATAATAAAGGATGATAACATGACAAAAGATAAATATTGGGTACAATAAAGGAAAATAGTCTGCAAGGGCTATTTTTTTATACAAAAAAAGCGTAGTTTATTTCCACGCTTTGTAATAATAAAGAAAAATCTCTTTACTTTTAGGATCACAATTCATTTTTTCTGCTTTTCTTTTTATTTCATGTGCAATATTTTTACAATTAATATCTTTAGCAAACCATAAAATTGCAATCAATTCCTGTATTGTTTTTGCAATATTTAATATATATTTTATTTCATCTAGTTTTTCCTCTTTAGTATACTCATTAGTATATGATAATATTCTACCGTAAATAATACTAGCTGGTGTGATATTTTTTTCTTCGGGTTTCTCAAGGAACAGAATATTCAAAATAATTTGAAAATAATTCTTAATGAATATTATCTCTAAACAAAAAAGATTGTTAAATATAGGCATATAGTCTCCTTTCAATAGACTAGTCATATTATATATATCAAGCGTTCTATATGTAAATATAAAGCCCTACTATATATAGTAGGGTGGTTGTTACACAATAATAGCTATTATTGTATCTTTTGAATCTGAGAATCTAAGATTTTCTATAATTCCAGCATTCTTTTTATTTAATTCTTTCATGTATTTAATAGCTTTGTTTTCTTTACTCCAAACATCATCGTATAACAACTTATTGAATAAAGGGTTGTTCAAAGATTCTGTAAATCCATTGGAATAAAAAACTACCATGTCATAAGGATCAAGTTTTAATATTCCAGATTTCAAAAATGAAATAGCAGATGGCTCCCCTGTTAATTCACCATATCCATAACACTCATTATCATTAATTAGATTTTCATTATTTCTGTAATGCCATCTTTGCCAGAAACGCCAAGATGCTTTGCAGTAATTTTTCAATGGTTCATTTTTCAAAGCTTGTTCAAAATTTTTATTCTTAGAAATAGTATGGAATTTTCTATGATTTTTTTTATCAAATACTACTATTCCACAATCTCCTATATGTCCCCAATATAATTTATTGTATCTGATTATACCTCCACATGAAACTGAGGATGAAAAATCATTATCTAAATAATTGGGGTAGAGAACTTCTTTATCATTAATATGCTTGATACTTTTATTTCCAGAAGTAAAAATTTCTTTGATTATTCTGTCTGATAAACCATTAGATTTTAAGATTTCTTTGGATTTATCAAAAAAACATTGAGTAAACACATTTGCAATAATTTCTGCACTTATATTATCTACTCCCTTAGTTCTTTTTTTCATACTAATTTTAGTGTAATCATCAACTCCTTTGGGATCTCTTGCACTACTTTTTGCAATGCAGAATATTCCATTACTCTCAATAGCAGACACCTTATACGGTAATATAGTTTTTCTCCCAATTTTATTGGTGACAAATATACGACTTCTCATACGCATCCTCCTTTGTTGTTAATATACTTTCTTTCTTATAACACTAATATTATTCAATGTCAAAGGACATATAGAGGACATATAGAGGACAACATTGACAAACTGTTATAATTTTTGTATATATTAAATACAAATAAAAATAGGAGGTTCTTTTAAATGAATGCAATGTCTAGAATATCATGGGTATGGAGATTATGTATTAATCCAATTAATCCTGATGCACATTACTCAAAACAAAACGATATTTCGTGGAAGTATTTGGAAGATGATAAAATTATCAAAATATATGGTGTATTTGATTTATTAAATAAGGAATTAATAAAGATGTTTGAAAATGAAATGGGACGACTTATTGATCGAACTGAAAAAATATTAAAAGGCTATATAGATTCAACTAATCGCCAGATAACAGCTGTTGATCATAAGTATATTGATTATCACGAGATATATTTGGATTGGGATATAAAACTAACAAAATGTTCTACTCAGGAATACATTCCATTTCATAGTCATTTAAAAAAAGAGATTGCTGGAATGTGTATGAAAATAAAAAGGGAGTTATTTCCTATAACTCAATAAAACAATATTAGGTTCTACTGTAATGGTAGAATTTTTTTTATTTCCACAGGTAAATATTTTAAAAATTTGGTATAATATATTCATGGATATAATAGAAAAATTAAAAAACTCTGGACTGACAGGAAGAGGTGGCGCTGAGTTTCCTACATATCTAAAATGGACAGCAGTGAAGAAAGAAAAAGCAGAAAAAAAATACATTATCTGCAATGCTTCCGAAGGAGAATTAAATACTCACAAAGACAAATATATATTAGATAATCATGGAGATGAATTAATGCATGGTATTAAAATTGCTTTGGATTTTTTAGATAATTCAGAGGCATATATATACATTAAAGATAAATATTACGATGAGTGTGTTTCAAAGTTAAATATAAAAGATTTACCAATAAAGTTTTTCAAAAAAACAGGAGGATATATAGCAGGGGAGGAAACAGCTTTATTAAATGCCATGGAAGGTAAACCAATTATTCCGAGAATCAAACCTCCTTATCCTACACAATTAGGATTACATGGATATCCTACATTAATTAATAATGTTGAGACTTTCTGGTCTATAGGACAAATAGCAGAAGGCAAATATTTGAATGAAAGATTCTATAGTATCTCAGGAGATATAAACTACCCAGGAGTATATAAGCTAGGGGAGACATATAATATAGAAGATGTATTAAAAGAAACAAAGAACTATCCAAAAGGAGATTTTTTTGTACAAGCTGGGGGTGGAGCAAGTGGAGAGATTCTTTTACCAACAGAATTGAACAAACCAATACAAGGAGTAGGATCAATTGTTGTTTATGATAGAAAAAAAACAGATCCATATAAGTTAATGGAGATATGGGCTAAGTTCTTTTATGATGGCAATTGTGATAAATGTTTACCATGTAGAGAAGGTATTTATAGGATATACGAAGCAATAAAAGATAAAGATTTGAAAGATTTGAAAGATATATTTTTAGTCATGGAAAAGTCTAGTCTTTGCGCATTAGGTAGAATAGCGCCAACACCATTCAAAGATATTATTAACAAGATTATATAAAAAAAGATGCAAATAAAAATTAATGACAAGTTTTTTGATTTCAAAAAAGGGCAGACTGTCCTTGAAATTGCGAGAGAGAATAATATTGATATTCCTGCTTTGTGTTTTCATCCTGATTCATGCGTACAAGCTAGTTGTAGAATGTGTTTAGTAGAATATGAAGGGAAATTACTTACATCTTGTACTTTAAAAGCAGAAGATGGAATGGAAATTTTAACAGACTCAGAAGAAATAATTGAAACTAGGAAAATTAATTTACAGTTGATTTTTGCTCAACATAGGGAAGAATGCGCAGATTGTCATTATAGAGATAATTGTTTGATTCTAAAACTTGCCAGAGATTACAAAATTAATACAAAGAGATTCAAGGATAGAAAAGAACATTTACCATCAATCAATTTTGGAGATTCTATCAATTTTGATATGTCTAAGTGTATTGATTGTGGAATATGCATTGATATTTGTAATAAACAAGGAGTTGGTTTCTTTGATTTTGTAGAAAAAGATGGTGTGCATTCTGTGTGTCCTAGTAAAAGAAAAGATACAGATTGTATTTATTGTGGGCAGTGTATTACTCATTGTCCAGTTGGAGCAATAGAAGCAGTTGGAGAGTATGAAGATTCTGCAAAAGCATTTGAAAAAGAAGAAGATGAAATACTTGTTGTGCAAATTGCACCTTCTATTAGAACAAGTATTGGAGAAGATTTCGGATTAGAACATGGCTCTGTTATGACTGGACAAATGGTAGCAGGAATTAAAAAACTAGGAGCAGATTTTGTGTTTGATGTATCTACAGGAGCAGATTTTACAACAATGGAAGAATCAAAGGAACTGATTCAAAGACTTACAGAAAAGAAAAACCTTCCAATGTTTACTTCATGTTGTCCTGCTTGGGTAAAGTTTGTTGAGTTTCTCTATCCTGAATTAATACCTAATCTTACAACAACAAGATCTCCTCATATGATTTCAGCCGCGCTTACAAGGGAATATTGGGGGAAAGGAAAAAAGATTAAACTTTTATCTGTAATGCCGTGCACAGCAAAAAAATATGATATTAAAAGAGAAGAGTTCAAGGGTTTAATTGACTATGTATTAACTACAAGAGAATTAGCATTCTTATTTAAAGAGAATAATATAGATTTAGTAAATATTGAGCCAATTGATTTTGACCCAGCATTAGGGATTCATTCAGGAGCAGGTGTGATTTATGGAGCATCAGGAGGAGTAACAGAATCTGCATTAAGAACTGCATGTAATATATTAACCAAAGAAAAATGTCCTGTTATTGATTACAAGAAGTTGAGAGGACTTAATGGTTCAAGAGAAGCAGAGGTAGAAATAGCAGGCTCAAAAATTAAAATTGCCATAGTGAACTCAACAGGAAATATTAAGAAATTGATTGATTCAGGAGATTACAAGAAATATGATTTTATAGAAGTAATGGCATGCCCTGGAGGATGTATTGGGGGAGGTGGACAACCAGTTCCAGTTTCAGAAGAGATAAGACAGAAAAGAGCAGATGCTTTATACAGTATTGATTTGAACAAGGAGATAAGAACAGCAGATCAGAACCCTGTTGTCATAAAATTATACAAAGAATTTTTGAATGAAGAGAATATTCATCATTTAATGCATACAAGTTATAATAAAAAAATAAAAGAAGATTTATGGAAATAGCAATAAACAGAGCATACGCAATAAGATTTTTAGGATTTTTAGGATTTTTACTAATCATCCCATTATTTCATTTTCAACCATTAGCAGGTCCTTTGGTTAATGCAGTGTTTTTCCTTTCATTGTATTTTTTAAAATTAAGAGATTCATTAATATTAGCTGCGTTTCCTAGTTTAACAGCTTTGGCAGTAGGATTATTACCTTTGCAAGCAATGGCAATCATTCCATATATCATTTTCTCTAATTTTATTTTAATAGTCACATTTAATTATTTGAGAAATAAGAATTATTTCTTGGGAGTATTTACAGCGTCATTAATAAAATTTTTGTTCTTATTTCTTGCAAGTAATGTTTTGTTTACAGTATTTTTTCAAAAACAGATATCCCAAAAGCTTGCTAGCATGATGAGTATTCCTCAGTTTATTACAGCAATTATTGGTGGAATAATTGCATATATAATTTTAAAAAAATATGGACAAGGATCACATTGAGTTAATAAAGAAGTTATATAAGGAAGGGCATAGTTTAGATGAGATAAAAAGAGAGTTTATTTCTAATGGTTGGGCAGAAGAGAAAGTAGATATCTTACTTAAGCTAGCAAGAGAAGGATTTAATGAGTATATAAGACCTTCAGAAGATAAATCCACTTATAATAATATAGGAGCATTTAATTTTAATTTGATACTGTTTATTATTTTTATTATTGCTGGATCTTTTTTTGTATATTTAAACCAAGATTTGTTTTTTAAACAAAATATTATATTAGAAGAAAAACAAGTGATATCTAAAGAAACTAAGCTAGTAGATTTATATTACGAAGAAGTTATCCAATGTAAGATAAGTAATGATATAAAAAAGGTTGCCTGTAGTTCATATGACGCAGACAAGAGATGGCGACTTATTTATAATACTTCAAAGACTCAAGAATATAATGAAATAGTATATGATTCTATAATATTTTCTCCTGATTCAAAAAGACTTGTATACATTGCGAAGGAAAGAGATGAGAGCTTTTTAATATTAAATGGACAGAGACAGAATCCTTATGATGAGATTTTGTATCCAATATTTTCTCCTGATTCAGATAGATTAGCATATACTGTAAAAAAAGATGACTTCTGGCATTTGGTTATAGATAAGGAAGAGGGAGATAAATTAGACAGTCCTGTCTATGCAATATTTTCTGAGAATAAAGACGAAGGATATATTAAAATAGAAAATGGAAAAGAGTATTTTATTTTAGGAGAAGATAAACAAGAATGGGATTATATTCTAAAAACTTCTTTATTGTTTTCTGGTTCTGCAAAAGACTATATCTACGCAGCGCAGAATGAATTAGGTTGGTATGTGGTGTATAACGGAGTAATTGATGGACCATATATAGCTATATTAGACACTGCGATTTCTATTGATGGGAAGAGTATAGCATTCAATGCTAATATTGATGGTGAATGGTATCTGATAACTGCAAAAGAAAAACTTGGTCCTTTTGAGTATGTGGGAGACATAGCATTCAATCCTGTGAACAATGATTTTGCATATTGCAAATATGAAGATAGCAAATGGAATTTAGCTTATAACAATCTTCCTATAAAATCATATAAGGGTGTGTATGCTCCAAAGTTTTCTTTGGATGGAAAGTATCTTGCATATGTTGCACAAGCAGAGAGTCAACTATCTTTAATAATAATTGATTTAAGTGAGGAGGAATAATTTGCTATAATAATCTGAGGTATAAAGAAGAAATATCAAAACAATTAATACTTAATTATTTAAAAAAGAGAAATATA
>CBDUWM010000023.1:0-8316 GCA_965370925.1 uncultured bacterium | reverse complement strand
TCCTCTTCTGCTGTAACTCCCGCTTCATCATGCTCATAACTAGTTACTTTAATTAAAGCTTTTTTATCTCCAAAGAATGCTAATGGAGAAATACCAGACTTTGTTTCTTTATATCTGTTATACTCCCCTTTCTTATCCCAAAGACTTACTTTATCTTCTTTAACTTTAGAAAGTATACTAGGATCAAAATCAAATGTTCCTTCTGATAAATCCTTATCTGTAAGCAATATTGAAGGAATCTGATACTTCCATGCAATATTCAATGCAAGCCCAGCATCTAAATATGATTCTTCCGCATCTCCTGGAACAACAATAAATCTTACAAAATCTCCATGTCCAATTGATAAGCAGAAAGCTAAATCAGATTGTCCTGAATATGTTGGGACTCCTGTTGCTGGTCCTGTTCTCTGTGAATTTACTACAAGCATAGGAATTTCTCCTTGTCCTAAACATGAAATTCCCTCTGCCATTAATGCAAGTCCTCCCCCTGATGTTCCTACCATAGTTCTAGCACCGGCAGATACTGATCCCATTGCAGCATTAATAACTGAGATTTCATTCTCTGCTTGAAATACCTTAACATTAAAATCTTTCTGATGTTTTGCTAAGAAATGCAAAATACTTGTTGCTGGAGTCATTGGATATGCAACATACATATCAAGTCCTGCTGCAATTGCTCCTAAAGATATTGCATCATTTCCTGTTATAAGCGGTAATTGTTTGCTCTTTAATCTTTGAATATCTGTTAGAGAATCTGCCATATCATATCCATACTTTGCAATTTCAATGTTTAATTTTGTTTCCTTCTTATATTCTTTCTGAAATACTTCTCTTACATCTTTGAAATCCATTCCTATTGCTTTTGCAAATGCTCCCAAAAATGCTGAGTTCTTCATAATTGGAACACATTTAAATTTTGCGATAACCTCCTTTCCAGATATACCAAACCCATATTTGCTTTCACAAACATCTGAATTATAAATTACAATTCCATCTTTATCTAAATTCTTCTTATGCTTTTCTAAAGTATTTTTATCTAAAGCAATAATAAAATCATTTGTTGTTATAGGAGATGCATTTCTATATTTTGTAGCTCTAATCTTTGAGAAATTATGGCCACCTCTAATTAATGATTGATAATCTTCTGAAATAGATACTCTCCATCCATAGTGACTAAAAAGTTTTGCAATTGTAAGACCAGCCATTCTTGATCCTTCTCCTGCTGCTCCTCCAACTAAAATTGAATATTCTTGTTCCATATATTTTTTATTAATTTATTGTTTTTATTATTGGAATTCCATTTGTTCCAACCGGAATATATATCTGTGTATGATTCGGACTATTCGCCATTTCCATTTGTGCCTGAATAGCTTCGTGTTGTAAATATCTATCTGTTAAAGTTTCGTTGATAATCTTCTGAGCTGCTGCTATTCCATTAGCTTCCTCTACTTTAATTTCTGCTTTTTGTTTTTCAACTTGAACTAATTGCTCTGTCTGACGAATCTTCATTTCATTAATCTTAATTTCATTCTCAGCATCTAATACTTTCTGATATCTTCTAAAAGCTGGGATACCAAATACTAATCCTGCTATTAAAAGAGTAGCTATAAATACTAATGCAACTAATATTATATTTCCTTTTCTCATATATTTTTTGTTATTTTATTCTACTGTAACTGCTTTAGCTAGATTACGAGGTTTATCTACCTCCCTGCCTAAAGCTACCGCCATATAGTATGCAAATAAATGTAATACAACAGCTTCTAAAAATGGATTGAATGTTTCTTTTGTCTGTGGAATGTATAAGACATCATCCGCAATCTTTGAAATCTTTCTATCTCCCTTTGTAGCAATTGCTAAAACTTTTCCTCCTCTAGCTACTACTTCTTCAATATTTGTAATCATTTTATTATACATAAAAGATTTTGGTGTTAACGCCACAATTGGAAAATTCTTATCAATTAATGATAATGGTCCGTGCTTTAATTCTCCACCAGGTAAACCTTCTGCATGTATATATGTTATTTCTTTTAACTTTAATGCTCCTTCCATTGCTATTGGAAAATCTATATTTCTTCCGATATAAAAGAAATTACTATGCTTTCTATATCTATCTACTACATCTTTTACATTATCTTTTTCTTTTATAATTTTCTCTATCAAATCTGGAATCTTTTTAAATTCAGATACTAAATCTTTTCCCTGTTCTAATGTTAATTTTCTTTGCCTACCAAAATATATTGCAAACATAAATAATGCAGAAATCTGTCCTAAAAATGCTTTGGTAGATGCTATCGAGATCTCTGGACCTGAATGAAAATATATTCCTGCATCAGTTTCCCTTGACTGAGATGACCCAACAACATTTGTAATTCCAATAGTCAAATTACCTTTTGATTTCATTTCTCTCAAGGCTCCTAAAGTATCTGCTGTTTCCCCTGATTGAGAAATAAATATTCCAGCAGATTTTTTACCATATTCAAACTTCCTATATTTAAACTCTGCAGCTGTTGCTATTTCTACTGGAACTCCTGAGAATTCTTCAATATAATACTTAGCTAATAATCCAGCGTAATAAGAAGTACCACATCCTACAATATAAAATTTATCTATCTCTTTTAATCTCTCTGCAATTTCATCTAACCCTCCTAATTTAATATTTCCTTCATTTTCTAATAATTTTCCTTTTGTAGCATTTCTCACTGATTCTGCAGCTTCCTCAATTTCTTTCAACATAAAATGAGAATAATCTCCTTTATTCATTTCACTATCATCTATTTCTAAAATCTCTGGTGTTTTTTCTTTCACTGTATGAACACCATCTCTTGTAATAGTTGCTATCTCATAATCATCTAAATTAATAACCTTCTTAGTATACGCAACAATTGCCAAGGGGTCAGAAGATATAATAGTCTCATCATTTCCTAATCCTATTAAAAGAGGAGAAGATACTCTTGCTACAACAATCTTATCAGGATCTCTTTGAGAAACTACTGCAAGTCCATATGTTCCTTTAATTTTTTTCAAAGCTTGTCTCACTGCATCTTCTAAATTATCTAAGAAAAAATCCTCTATTAAATGGGCTATAATCTCTGAATCAGTTTCTGATGTAAACTTATGCCCATCTTGTTTCAATTCCTCTCTTAATTCTTTATAGTTCTCAATAATTCCATTATGCACAACAAAAATATTCTGTGAGCAATCTGCGTGTGGATGAGCATTTTCCTCTGTTACTGTTCCTGTTGTGGCCCATCTAGTATGAGCTATTCCATATGTTCCTTCTACTTTCTTTTTCAAAAGACTGTCAGAAGCTTCCGAAATCTTACCAATTTTTTTATAATAAAAAGGTTCTTTATTTTTTTCTAATACAGCAAAACCAAAACTATCATAACCTCTATATTCTAGTTTAAGTAATCCTGATAATAAAACAGGGAACGCTTTTCTTTTACCAATGTATCCTATTATTCCACACATATTACAAAATTAATTAATTTATTTTTCACAAAAATTATCTTTTTAATATCTTTGTCTAACCACTTTATTATTTTCTCACTTTCTTTTGCAATTGATACTGCAGAGTCTTGATCCAAATCAACTGCCATTAAAATGCTATCTCTTAATTTGCCATTGACTTGTATAATCATCTGTATCTTATCTTCCTTTATTTTATTCTCATCATACTCTGGCCATTTTGAATTAAATATTGAATCTTTATTATATATCTCTTCTGCTAAATGTGGTGCGAAGGGAGAAAGTAATTGAATAAATTTAATGTATGATTCTTTTGATATCCCTTCTTTTTC
This sequence comes from uncultured bacterium, assembly GCA_965370925.1. GTDB lineage: Bacteria > Patescibacteriota > Minisyncoccia > Minisyncoccales > JAGOPM01 > JAGOPM01. The sequence goes on along the minus strand of CBDUWM010000023.1, from coordinate 4,513 downwards.
TACTGTATTTACAAAAATCATCATAGCAGAAATTGCAGTATTGAATTTAAATTCATCAATATCTTGTGTCACTTTCTTAATAGTCTTATGAAGTAATGTTTCTATCTCTTTAGTATCCTCTCCTATCTTTAAATTGTACACTCTATCCAAAAATCTTTTAATTCCTATCAATCCATTTTTATTCCACACACAAGATTCTGCGAATGGTCCCATAAACATCTCGTAAGTTCTTAGAGTATCTGCTCCATATTCTTTTACAACATCAGATGGATTTATTACATTCCCCCATCTCTTAGACATCTTCTGTCCATCCTCTCCTAATATTAAACCAACATGTTGAAGTTTTTTAAATGGCTCTGATGTGCTCACTGCCCCTATATCATACAAAAACTTATGCCAATATCTTGCATACAATAAATGTCTTGTAGCATGCTCTGCTCCTCCAATATATATATCAACGGGAAGCCAATGTCTTTCTTTATCTATATCAACTAATTGATCTTTGTTATTAGGATCTATGTATCTAAGATAATACCAACAAGAACCTGCCCATTGTGGCATTGTATTAGTTTCTCTTCTTGCTTCGCCTTTACATTTAGGACATTCAATATTTACCCAATCTTTTGCATTAGCTAAAGGAGGTTCTCCAGTTTCTGTTGGTTTATAATCTACAATTTCTGGAAGTTTTAATGGAAGGTTATTATCTATAATCCATCCTGGATTTATGATCTCTCCTTTTGAGTATCCTTTAGTATTTCCTTTTTCTATTTCCTTCTTGCAATGTTCACAGAATACTAAAGGTATTGGCTCTCCCCAATATCTCTGTCTTGCAAACACCCAATCTCTCATTTTGTAATTTATCTTATCTTTTCCAAAATCATTTGATTTTGCATATTCTTCCATTTTTTCTCTTGCATTATCTGAAGTCAAACCATCAAATCCTTCTGAATTTGTTAATATTCCATCTTCTATATATGGGAGTTCCTCTCCACCTTCAACAACTTCAATAATCTCAATATTATGTTTCTTCGCAAATTCAAAATCTCTTTTATCATGAGCTGGAACTGCCATAATAGCACCTGTACCATAATGACCTAAAACATAATCTCCAATATATATGTCTATTTCTTGTTGATTATACGGATTAATAGCCTTAATGCCCTCTAATTTAATTCCTGTTTTTTCTTTTGCAAGCTCTGTTCTTTCTAAATCTGATTTCTTTTTTGCTTGCTCTATGTATTCTAACACCTCTTTTTTATTCTTGTAATCTAATTTCTCTAATAAAGGATGTTCTGGAGCTAATACACAATATGTACATCCAAATATAGTATCAAGTCTTGTTGTGAATATTGAAAAACTATATTCTCCTATTTTAAAATCTATCTCTGCTCCATTGCTCCTCCCTATCCAATTTATCTGTTGATCAATAATAGACTTTTCCCAATCTAAATCTTTCAAATCTTTTAATAATCTATCTGCATATTCTGTCATTTTAATAGACCATTCTCTTATGGGCTTTCTTTGAATTTCTGTAGAACATCTTTCACACTTACCTTGTTCTGTATCTTCATTTGCTAAAACTGTTTTACAAGATGGACACCAATTAACAGGTTCATATATTTCTTCTACAAGTCCCATCTCAAACATCTTTAAAAATGCCCATTGAGTCCATTTATAGTAATCTGGATCTGTTGTATTTATTTCTCTGTCCCAATCATAAGTAAAACCAACTTCCTTAATTTGTTTTTTGAAATTATCTATATTCTGTTTTACTGCAATCTTAGGATGAATATTATTCTTAATAGCAAAGTTTTCTGCAGGCAAACCAAAAGCATCCCATCCCATTGGATGTAATACATTATATCCTTGCATCATCTTCTTTCTAGCTATTACATCAGATGCAACATAACCTTTGCAATGCCCAACATGAATACCAGATCCAGAAGGATATGGGAACATATCTAGGATATAAAACTTAGGCTTATCAATAATATCCTTTGTATTATATATCTTATTTTCTTCCCAATATTTCTGCCATTTAGGCTCTATTTCATAGGGTTTATAGTCTGCCATAGGTATATAAAGATTAGCATAAAAACTCTTCTTTTCCAATATCTTTTGATTGACATAAACTAATATATGATTATGATTTAAATTAGTACTATAAAAACAGAGAGGAGGGCATATAATGAAAAAGCTCATGATGATGATGATACTTTTAAGTGTCTTTATTTTTGCAAGTTCAGTTATAGCAAAAGTAGAACCAGATTGTGTAGAAACATGGGAACAAATCAGACCACATTCCATATACGATACATTTTTTTCAGCAAAAGCATGGTTTAGATTCGGTGAATCACAAGGAGATTTTGGATTCAACTACAGAGGGCTTATAGCAAATGATGGAAAGTTTACTGAAGAAGAGGTTCTATGGAAAGAAACAATAAACAGACATCATAAGTCTACAAAAGAAATTCCTTCTTTTTGGAGAAGAACTGCAGTCTTCTATGAGAAAATGATTCTAAAACCTGGTATATATGAATATCAAGGATTCTATAAAATAGAAGATGAAAAACGAGAAGGAAATATCTGCCCGCTTCTTATATTAAAACCTGATGTAGAACCCATAATCGCATGCTATGATTTCAAGCAATACAAGAGATACGATAATGAATCTAAATGTTGGTGTACTGTATTTAGTATCACATTACAAAGATTCAAATCTAATGATTCAAAACTCTATTTAGATTTCTCTGACAACAGTCATCCATTCTTCTCTCTTCTAGTAGAAGATGTGAAAGAACATGATGGAAGATGGTTAACGATTAAAAAAGAAATTCCTATGAATTTCTTTACAAAGTTTTTGAAAAAAAATAAAGATATAAAAGTTAATTTAAGAATAGAAGGAGAATGTAAGTTCCTATCTTCATGTTATGAAGAAATTATATTCTTTGCGACTATGTATTAACAGCCTCACATGAGGCTGTCTTTTTTTATATCAAATCCTTCCTATTATAATTCTTCGTGTAATGTATATCCTTGCTAGTCTTCCCATGCGCAATGATATTACCCATACCTTCTAATTCTATTAAATATCTTCTTGCTGTCTCATCAGATACATCAAGTAATCCTTCTATCATATCATCTGTTACTTTTCCTTTATCACCTACAAAAACCATGATTCTCTTCAAATCCTTTATTTTTTGATTGTCTTTGAATTCTTTTGCATACATCAATGATTCCTGTAATTCCATTTGTTTTCTTCTAAGATACATATCTTTAAAAATCAAAGAAAGCATTACTCCAAACGACAATATTATTATTATATCTTTTGTGTCCATATTTAAATTATACAACTTACTAAAATTATTTCAAATGTTTATTTTTTAAACTCATTATTCTGTTATAGGATTCATCTATTCTTTCTCTGGATATCTCTCCATCTATCACAGCATTATAAATAGCATTGAATGTCTTTGAATGCAATTCATTGTCATAAACATCAATGTTATTTGAAACTGCAATAATATCACAACCTGCATTGATTGATCTTATAATCCCCTCTTCAAACCCATAATAATCAGCTATGGCTTTCATATGCATATCATCTGTTACAATTACTCCATTAAAACCGAATCTTCTTAATATATTAATATGCTTATATGATAATGTCGCTGGATAATTACTATCAATATTCTTATTAAATATATGAGCTGTCATAACCATATCAACCAGATTATATTTAGAGAATATATAGTAAGGATAGAGTTCTTTTTTAGAATATGTATTAGTAACATCTACTAACCCCTTATGACTATCTGCATTAGAACTTCCATGTCCTGGATAATGTTTCAAAACTGTTAATATATTATTTCTTCTATGAGTCTTTATAAAATAATAAGAGTTTTTAACAACTTTTCTCCAATCAGAAGAAAATGATCTATCTCCAATAATCGGATTATTCCTGTTTGTATTCAAATCTACTACTGGAGCAAGGTTTAAATTAAATCCAAGATACTTTAAAAAAGAAGATAATCTATTATATGAAGATATTGCAGAATTCTTTTCTGCCACTTCCTCTGCGCTATCTATTTCCAAAAACTTCTTTATTCTATTAACCCTACCTCCTTCTGCATCCAATGAAATAAATAAAGGAATCTGTGAATTTTCTTTCATATCAGAAATTAAACTTTTCACTTGAGATATTGTTTCAATATTTCTATTGTATGATTTCGTAGGGACATCATAATCAAAAAATACCAATCCCCCTACTCCATAATCTACAATGGCAGACTTAATATATGAATCATTAATATCTGTTCCTCTAAACCCTAAAAGAATCATCTGTCCTATTTTCTGTTTTAAAACAATATCATTTAAATATTCTGTTTGATCAGTAATAACTTCTTCATCTTCTACAGTAACCTTCTGACAAGAACATATTGCTGATACAAAACTTGCCTGCATGATGAATGCAGACAAGAAAAATATTAGGAAGTATTTTTTTAAATTTACT
>CBDUWM010000022.1:0-8407 GCA_965370925.1 uncultured bacterium | reverse complement strand
CCGCCAGCGTTCATCCTGAGCCAGGATCAAACTCTCAATAGAAAATGAATTATGGCTACTTTAAACAGTCAATAAGTATCAAATAAAAAATTGTATAAAGATCATTCAATCTTTCGTAATTAACATATTATAGGAAAAAATATCTTATGTCAATACTTTATCCACAGACTTGTTATTTACTGGAGCCAATGAAGGGATTTGAACCCCCGACCTACTGTTTACAAAACAGTTGCTCTGCCACTGAGCTACATTGGCATCAATCTTTAGAAATCTTAGACAAATCTTGATCATCTGTCAATTTCTTTCTCTTTCTTGTGTTCTTTTCTTTTAACTCTTTCCAATAATCTGCAGAAAATACCGTATCATCAATCTGTATCTGTTGCTTTTCTTCTATTTTTTTTAATGCTGTATTTGTTTTTGTTCCCAATTGTATAATCCATTTTCTAATCTTAACTAGAAACTTTTCTAAAAAATTCATAATAGCAAAGTTCTTGAATGGATGAAAATGTAAAATCTTTTCTTTCAATTCTAGTTTGATTTTTTCTTTATCAATTTCTGTTCCTTCTGTTTCTAATAATATTGGGATTTTTTTTGAAAGAAATAAATACAAAAGTATACCACTTGCAATAAGTGTAAAAAATGCAATTAAATTGTAAATGGTATCCATATTAAATTTCTAATCTTGCAATCTTGTTTAAGACAATTCTTTCTCCTGTCTTAGTAATATATCCATCAATAATCTCTTTGATAGTTTTATCAGTTTCTTTAAAAAATGGTTGATTCATCATGCAGATTCCCTTCTTAAACTTTGCAATCTTTCCTTCTACAATTTGTGCAATAATATCATCTGGCTTTCCTGAGTTTTTCATTTCTTCTGTATAAATTTCTATTTCTTTCTTTAACACATCTTCTGGAATTTCTTCCTCATTCAAGTATTGTGGATAAGATACAGCAGTATGAACAGCTAAGTCATGTGCTAAAGCAATAAAGTCTTCTCCTTTAGCTACAAAATCAGTTTCGCATCTTAAATCTACCATTGCTCCTATTTTACCATTAAAATGGATGTATGAAGAAATCAGACCTTGATTAGTAGCCTTGTCTTGTCTTTTTGTTGCTAATTCCTGTCCCCATTTTCTTAACAAGTCTTTTGATTTTTCAATGTCACCATTAGATTCTTCTAATGCTTTTTTACATTTAGAAATAGATACTCCTGTTTGAGCTCTTAATTCTTTGATTTGTTCTAGTGTTACCATAATGTACTTATTTTACTTTTTGAGTAGGATTGATTTTTGAAATTACGTTTTGTATTTCAGTTAAAATGTATTTTACAGATGATACTGAGTCATCTGATCCTGGGATGATATAGTTAATTGGATCTGGGTTTACATTAGTATCGCAAATAGCAACTATTTTTGATCCATGATCTTTTGCTTCCTTAACTGCTAAATTGTCTTTTTGTATATCTAGAATAATCAAAACTTCCGGGATTCTTTTTAAATTTACTAATCCTCCGAACTTTGATTCTAATTTAATAATTTCTTTTTGAATTTTGACTCTCTCTTTGTTTGAGTATTTCTCCAATTCTCCTTTTTCTTGTTGAGATTTAAGATCCATGTAATGACTTACTCTTCTCTTAATAACAGGATAGTTTGAAATAGTACCTCCTAACCATCTTGTATTGATGTAAGGAATATTACAGTTATCAGCGAATTCTCTTACTAAATCTTTAACTTGAATTTTTGTTCCTACTATAAGAATTTCTTTTCCATCTGCAATTTCTCCTTTTAAGAATTCAATAGCTTCTACTAATCCTTCTTGGATTTTTTCTGCATCAATTATGTCAACAAAGCCTTTTATTCTTTCAATGTAAGGCTTCATTTTAGGATGTCTTCTTGCTTTGTTATGCCCAAGAATTACTCCTGCGTTTATAATATCTTGTATTTTGTTTTCCATATAAAAATTAATTTTGAAATCTTATTTCAATAAAATAATATTATACAAAAATACTGTAATAGTCAAGTAAATAAAAATCCCTCTAATATTGAGGGATGATGTTTATTTAACGAGGTTTTTTGTTCTTAGTAGTTATGAGCTTACTTATTTTCTTTCTGTTTAGGAATTTTTAATGATGGGTTACCCTTCTTCTTATACCCCACATCAACGAATGATAAATCTTCTAATTTTTTACCTCTTCCCTTTCTAGTTCTAAAAGAATATCCTTTTTGAATAAATCTAGAACATTCCATTGGTCTTATATTATCTCTACATTCATCTCTTTCATACCTTCTACAATCCTTACAAGTCATTTCTTATCTCCTGTTCTGATCTGCGATTAAAATAAACCGCGATTCCAACTCCAAGTAATATACAAATGATGATAGTCAACATTTTCCTACCTCCTTTTTTTATGTTCTACTTTTCTTATATCTTAATACTCATATATTAGTCAAGTAAATAAAAACCTCCCTGCACACTATTTTACTTAGCACTGGGTTTTCTAAATATATAAAAAAAGACACCTAAATTTTAGATGTCCCATATAAAAATTATTTTTAAGATTTATAAGTCACATTTCTTAAATGCCAAAAAAAATCAATTTCATATTGTTTGCCATCAGAATCGTAACCATAACCTGCAAATTCCCATTGATGGATGTTTTCAGAAACATCATGGAAAGTAGGGCTCATAATTCGCATTGTATTTGGATTATCTGCTGATTCATCCAGAACATATCGTTGCCTACCATCTTCCAATGTTTCTATTCCATATTTTCGATGACTAACACGGCTCCAATACCATTTAATGTTTCTTCCTATCGTAGAAAAAATTTCTCGGCTCATATTATAACTCCTTTTTTTAAAGTTCTTTTATAGAACTGAATATATATAATATAATAAAAAAAGTATATCCTGTCAAATGACATGGGGGGTACATTTAACCTTCTGGGACAACATTTCTTTTATATCTTAACATATATTTGAAGTATTGCACTTACTTGTTAAATCTATTCCTTCATAAAAGAGATATATTTAGCATAATCATACCTTTAGTATTATAGACATAATATATCCTATTGGAGCACCAATAAGAAAACCAACAATACAATACACAATTCGGTTAGAAGAAGGTTTTAGAAAAGAAATAGGCCTTTCCATTTTATCTGAATATATTTTACTTGCCATCATAGCTCCGACTATTCCACAGATTATAGTAATAATTAGTATTGACATTATACTCACCTCTTTCCATGTCTCTTATATCCATTTTCAATCTCTTTCTTTATCTAAGATATAATATTTGAATGCCCTAAAGCAATGTTGGATAAAAAAGATATAATTCTTTTTATAGCAACAAATCTTTATTCTCTTCTCTGGAATTCTTCTTCCGTGGTAAACTATATAGGGATGTGAAAAAGAAATAGCTAGTTCTGAGTTTATATAAATCTCATATTGCTTCTCTTTACTAAGATAATAGATTTCAAAGTTTGAATATCCTTGTAATATTTTCTGATAAAACTCTCCGAATACCTCAATTAGTTCCGACCTAATAGGAAAGCATAGCTTCAACTCCCATTTATCTGACTTCTTCTTGTATACCATTTTCTGTTCCCTTTCTTTAAATGTTCTTGTATATTCCCTATATCATATAATCCAATAACTTGCAATTCTTTAATATTTATGTTAAAAATATTTGTTAGACGAAACATATGAAAAAAGACACACATCCAGAATACTTTAAAGATGCAACAGTGCATTGTGCATGTGGCAATACTTTTAAAGTAGGATCTACAAAACAATCAATTGAAACTGAGCTTTGTCCAAAGTGTCATCCTTTTTATACAGGAAAGGAAAGATTAGTTGATACTATGGGAAGAATTGAGAAGTTCCAAAAGAGAATGGCTAAAAAGTCTGGAACTAAGGATAAGAAATCAAGAGCTAAAGAGCAATCAAAATCTGAGAAGATTTGATGATTAATTCTCTAATTATAGAAATAAGAGCCGGAGTCGGAGGAGACGAAGCGGCTCTTTTTGCTAATGACTTATTTGTTATGTATACAAAGTATGCAGAAAGTAGGGATTGGAATATCAAAATACTAAACTCCAATACGTCTGATTTAGGAGGAATTAAGAGTATTTCTTTTCTTTTAAAAGGAGAAGGTGTAAATATCTTATCTAATGAAGGAGGAGTTCATAGAGTACAGAGAATCCCTAAAACAGAGAAAGCAGGAAGAATACAGACATCAGCAGCAAGTGTAGCAATACTACCAGTATCAAAAGATAGTCAGATAGAAATTAATAATGGTGATTTAAAAATAGAAACTTGTAAGTCTCAAGGAGCAGGAGGACAGAATGTGAATAAAAGAGAAACAGCTGTTAGAGTGACACATATTCCTTCTGGATTAGTAGTTGAATCTCAGAGTTCAAGAAACCAATTACAGAATAAAGAGAATGCTATATCCTTACTTAAATCTAAGTTATTAGATGAAAAGAATAAAAAACAACAATTAGAGTTAAAAGGACAGAGAGCTGATCAGATAAAACATGCAGATAGGTCGGAAAAGATTAGAACCTATCACTTCCCTCAAGACAGAGTGACAGATCATAGGATTAAAAAATCTTGGCATGATATAGAAAAGATTATGAGTGGGAAATTAGATAAACTGTTAAGACAAGTTAATGAAAAGATTAAATAAAGAAGCGTAGTCTATTAGACTACGCTTTTACATTCACTTATTTGATTCAATGTATTCAAAAATCTTGATATTATCATAGAACCTCCATTTACTGTAACTAAATTAAATATATCGAATAAAAGGAATTCTATTAATTTAGTTGGGTTCTCTCTCTCAAAGTTAGATACAATCCATGACTTCTCAGAATTATTAAATTCAATGTTTTCTTTTTTCTCTACATAAATTCTATGATAAGTTTTTCTTTTTACTAAGGAACAAATATCATTGAATTCTTCTTGTATCAAAGGTATATGATAATTGTAATAATTTAATACTGCTCTTATTGTTTCAATTGGCAACATATTAGAGAATATACAATGATATAGAGCATGTTTCCATGATAATATCTTTACTGTATGCCCCTTGTTGTTCTTTGCAACACCACATATTCTTGATCTTGGTATTAAATGATGACGACTATATTCAGTTGGGAAACTTTCCTTATCTATTCTTTTTAAATATTTCATTTCCTCGCTCTCCTTTTTTTAATGTCCTGTATTATATATAACAAAAAATAGTTATATTTCAAGGTGTTAAAATATCATGTTCTGACATGCGATAGACATTGCCCCAGTATCTATAAATGATTGTATACAATCGGCTCTACTCTTTACTCCTGCAGGGTATCCGTATGCTCCAGTCCCAAAATACCTAGCAGCTGCATTAGCCTCTCCATAGCCAGATGCTGTTGCTCCTGCGTCCTTTAAGAATAAAGCATTAGCATAAAAAGCATCTGTTACATTCCATGGATTTGCTTTATGTCCTACATAGGTAGCAACTTGATTTCTGAATAACATCCATGTAGTTGGAATGAATTGAGCGGGCCCCATTGCTCCTCCGTACTTACATCCTACATGAGGTGCGGGACATGAAATAGGCATCTCCTTGTAATTCAATCCTGCTTCTGTACATATTGTAATAAATGCCTGGACTTGATTTGGATTCATATTTCCAGAACCAGAAGGATCTGTAACATAACAACCTCCTAATACTTTACCAATTCTTGTTTCTTGAGCTAGTATTCCTAGAATGAAAGCTGGTCTTACCCCTATTTTACCTCCTACCATTTTTGCTAATTCAATGGCTTCTCCAAATGAAGGAGCTTCTGATGTCCCAGAGATTCCAGCTAGTTTAAAGATCTGTTCTCTTATCTTCTGTGCTTCTGCTTCTGCTCCTAGTTTATAGTTATTAAACAGATGTTCTTTTCCTTTTGTTTCTTCTAGAATAACAGCCTTCTGAGTTTTAAGAGAACTTTCTTGAGATCTTTTTACTGCTTGTTCTGAAACTTGTCCCTGTAGTTTCTCTTTCTGTCCCCCTAAGTTAATTTTCTGAGATTGTAAGTTAGTTTTTAATTTTAAAGCATCAATAACTAATGCTTCATTTTTAAGTGAGAATTTTTTTAATGCAATGTATTTATCAAAAGCATCCATTAATGATTCTCCTGATAAGAAGAGTTCTACGATTGATCTCTGATCTAAAATGTATACTGATTTGATAATATTTTCCATTCTGTCTTTAACATCTTCTATTTGATCTGAAGTTTCTACGATTGATTTCTTTGTACTTTCTACCTGTGAACTTAAATCAGTAATCATTAAGTTATTTTTATACATCTGATTATTCAAAGACTTAATTCTTGATTCAATATTTCCTATCTGTCCATTAAGACTTTTTACTTCTCCTCCGTATTTTTTTGATTCAGAATCAAAATACTTAGCTTTTGTATCATAGTAATCAACACATAACTGCATGACCTCTTTGCATTTTTCTTCGCCAATCTTATTGCATTCTTTTTCTATTTCTGGTTGTTCACAAGACTCTTCTGTTGCTATAAAATTTATAGCCGAAGTGGTATTTATTAACAAAAAAAACCCTATTACAAATATTGCAAATAAGGTTTTTTCTGAGTTTAAAAACTTTGGTAACATAAATATTGATTTTTAAATAAAAGTTATTCTTTTGTTTCTTCTTCTTCTTTCTTCTCTCCTACTTTTTCTACGCTATCAACATCTTCTGTAATTTCTGCTTCAAGTTCTTTCTCAACTTCTACATGAGCAGTTACTAAGACAATGATATCATCTTCATTTCTAGTAGCTACAACTCCCTTTGGAAGTTTTACATCCTTAACTAATACTCTGTCTTCAAATGTGTTTAATACAGAAATATCAATTTCTAATTCTGAAGGAATTTCTGTAGGTAAAGATTTAACTCCAAACTCTCTGATGTTCTTTACTAACTCTCCTCCTAGATCTTTAACTGCAAGTGATTCTCCAATGAATACCAAAGGTACATCAACTTCAACCTCTTGTTTTAGGTTAGGAGCATATACATCTGCATGTCTGATTTCATCTGTCAAAGGATCAAATTGTAAATGGTATATTAATACTGGAGTTTTCTTTCCTTTAACTTCAATATTAAAAAGGGAAGTATTTCCTACCTCTTTATATATCTTAGTAAATTCTATTGAATCTACTTGAAGTGAAATATTGTCCTGTTGTGGACCATAACCAACTATAGGTAAGATTCCCTTTTTTCTCAAAAGACCTACCTTCTTTCCTTTAACTTCTCTTATTTCTGCTTTTATTGTGTGTTTAATTGCCATATGTTTTTATATTATATCAACATATTACATTTTATGCAAAATACAGGATTTGTCAATACAAAAGCTCTGAAAAATGAGATTTACCCCTAAACTATTAATACTATCTAGTTCTGTTTTCTTTTATAAAAAAACAGGAAAACATAAGCTTTCCTGTATAATATTATTTATTCTTTGATTTAAATAAAACTTTCCAAAAAGCTTTGAAAGGATTAGTATCTCCATCTTTATTCCAACACACACGCAGTAGTTTCTGATAAATAAGTGCTGGGCGTTTCTTCCAAAAGTCTCCAAGCTTGGCAGCTATATCAAATAATTCTTTATGAGTCTTGAGATAATCTACACAGCTCTCTAATGATATTTTTGCAATATCAGGATTGGACTGGGAAAGTACAGAAATATATTTTCTAAACTTTTCTATCCAGAAGGTACTCCTCACTATTTTAAAACCATTATCCATATATTCATTTGATGGGTAGTGTGAAGTTTCAACAAGCGATGTGACTTCTTCCAGATCTATAGCAAAATGAAATGGAGATGCCACCAAAAAATTTTTAAATCTTGCAAATAAAACATTTTTTGGTTTTTTTTCCGATAAATATTTAATGAATTTATTCCCATTTTTATTATTTCTATAATCATCTAGAAACCAAGGACCACAAAAAATCTGACATTTTACCCCTCGTTCAATTGCAGATTTCAATGCCTCATAACAATCATTATCGCAACCAAATGTTAGATCACCATCCACGATAAGAATCTTATTATGTGAGTTATTTACAAGGTTTATAAACTCTTCTTTTATACTACCGCCAATGCGTTCAAATGCTACATCAAACCTATGCTCTCTGTTATAACTGAATACCATTTATTTGACTCCTTTCTTTTTTATGTACTATATTTTCTTACCATTTTTATTTTATTGCGTCAATACAAAAGCCCTCAATATGAGGGCTTTTTTTGTTTAATGTTGCATTTGCGAGCGGAGCACTTCAACAAGCTCAATATAAATACTTGCGGAGCAAAGCAATCTCATTATCAAGACGGAAGATTGCTTCGTTACTGCGCCTCTCAAAT
>CBDUWM010000021.1:0-8820 GCA_965370925.1 uncultured bacterium | reverse complement strand
AATATATTACTAGCCAAAGGATTTAGCTTTCCTATAAAAAAGTATATCAATGTAATATTTATAACAACTGCTGATATTGATATTATCGTAGGAGTCTTAGTATCTTTTGTAGAAAAAAATGCTCTGGATAGTAAAGGAATCAATGTAGCAGCAATTGATCCTATTGCGAATATACCAACAGAAGTTGATGTAAGTGTCTTGGAAGAAAAATCCAAAGTATTGAAAATCATTTCTACAATTCCTGCTCTTAGTATAAAAATCAATGCAGACAATGGAATTACTAGAAACAATATCTGTCTTATAGCTGATGTTAGTTCTTTGGAAAACTTCTTCTTATCATCATCAGACCATGCCTTAGATAAAACTGGGAACATTGAAACAGCATAAGGTATACCTAAAAATCCTATCGGAATACCCCTGATATTATTAGCATAATTATAAATCGCAATACTTCCAGTAGTTAAAGTAGAAGCAATCCCAGTAATAAATAACTCATTGATCTGAGTTCCAGCCATTGCAATAGTTCTAGGTATAATTAATGTGAAAATTTTCTTAATTTCTCTTTTTTTAATATCAAACATTAATTTATACTTATACCCACAATCTCTTGCAATAAAGTATTGTATAAAAAAATGAAAAAATGATCCCACCACAGCACCAACAGCTGGTGCAAATATACCATAGTCTTTTGCAAAAAATATAATAGCAATGATTATAAAAAGATTGTATAAAAGTGGTGCAATAGAATAAACAAGAAATCTATTGAAATATATTAAAATTGATGAGAAGAAAGAAGAGAAAGTAAAAAATATTGTAGAGAGTAATAATATCCTAGTTAAATTAATTAATGTATTCATTTCTATTCCATTAAATCCAGGGAATATAAGATTAAGAAAAAACGGAGCAAATATAAAAGCAGTAAGAGATAAGATAAAAATTAATAATAAGAAAATATTTAAAACATTATTCGCCATTTCCCATGCTGACTCTTCTGACTTTTTCATGAAATCAGAAAATATTGGAAGGAATACTACAGCCAATCCACCAACAATTAAAAAATTAAATAAGAAATCTGGAATCCTAAATGCTGCAAAATAAATATCTGTATCACTAGTTGCTCCAAAGTTCTGAGATATTAACTTATCCCTAATAAGCCCAAATATTTTTATAAACAAAGTAGCACCCCCTATTATTGCAGCAGATACTGTAGAATTATATGTCTTTGTATTCAATATCTTTTTTAACATAAATAAAAAACCTAAGTAGGCAATAAGCCGAGTTCTGTATAAAGCAACCATTTATCTAGGCCAGTGATTACTCACTAGCTCAAGCGAACTACTTTGTCTCTATAAATAGAGTTTGTTCTTGCATCCAACAAGGATTTAGCCGTTTCAACCCAATATTACTATTGGAATTATCCCATAGGGATACCTTCGTCTTTCGACTAGGGCGTCTCTGCTCGCACCTCTACCCTCACGGGCGACGGCGGTTAGCCGCTGAAATTTTATCAGTTAAAAACTGATGATGCTCGGACTTTCCTCTTGGCACCACCCTAAACACTATTATGTACAGAGTGGTACCAAGCGATTGCTTCACCTACTTAGGTAAATAAAATATAAAAGATAATTAACCTTTAGTCAACTCTTTATCTAATGCTTTATTGACTAAAGCATCTGCACTCTTGTTCTTTTCTCTTCTGATATGAGTAAATTTAAGAATTTTAAACTCTGGTTTTTGATTCCATATTTCTACAAAAAGTTTTTGTATGTTTTCTTTTTTAACCTTATACTCCCCATTCAATTGTTTAACTAATAATTCTGAATCAGAGTATAAATCAATTTCCATTCCTTTCCCAAATACCTGTCTTGCTTTTTTTAATGCCAAAACAACTGCTGTATATTCTGCTTCATTATTAGTTCCATGTCCTATATATTTACAATATCCTTTTTTGAAATCTTTTGTTTCTATTGTAAATCCAATAGCAGAGTGTCCTGGGTTCCCTCTTGAACCTCCATCTGTATATATTATTATTTTACTCATGTGTTCTATAAAATTTAGATAATAGTTCTCTTACCCTATCTTGATTCTTATTTAATAATTTAAATCCACAAGCCACTGGATGCCCACCATATGTGATTAAATAATCCTTTGCGCTTCCCAATGCCTTAACTCCATTTAGTCCCTTTGGAAGTCTAGCCGACCCTAAAGAATCAGTATCAGACATCTTATACAAAAATACTGGTCTTCCAACTCTATTTAAAATTTCAGATGCTGCGCTTCCAATTGCAACTGAATCCCAATCAGTAGAACCTTCAAATACAAAATCAGGTGGGAAATCCTCTCCTGAATTTATTCTATCCATCACATCATTCACAATATTAATTTTTGCTTGAGCTTTTCTTGCGCTCTTCAATAAAAGATGTTCTATGATTTTATCACACTCCTTTTTTGAGTTAGAGGTAAGTAATATATAAGTCATATTAATATGCCCTATACGATCAGAACTATTTAATGGTCCTGTTATTTTAAAATGTAATTCCTCTATTCCTTCATATGTAAAACCAGTTGCTTCTACTAACATATTAAATCCAAGCCTATTAGTCTTATCCCATACCTTCATTCCACTCTGTATTATCTCCTTATTATCTTCTTCAACTGGTACTCTATCTGCGATAGTTGCTAAGGCAGAAATAAATATTAAATCCTCCAACTTATCTTTATCGTCAATCATTATTTCTGCCAGCTTATACATTAACCCAGCATTCGCAAATTCATGAAATGGATAAGTCTCTCCCTCTTGATGTGGGTCAACTATAATCTCAGCTGATGGCATTCCATTTAATATCTGATGATGATCAATTATTATCACATCAAATCCATATTTCTTAATTTCTTTTATTTCTTTGATATTTCCTATCCCACAATCTAAAGTGAAAATCAAAGCAGGACCAAAGTCTTTTAAATTCTCTATGGCTATTTCGTTTAAACCATATCCTTCACTCTCTCTATCAGGGAAATATATTTTAATCTCATTTTCAAAGCCATGATATTTAAATATCTCATCTAAAATTATTGCAGATCCTACACCATCCATATCTGAGTCAGCATAAATCACAATCTTTTCTTTAGATTCTTTTGCTTTTAATATTCTTTCTTTTACCTTTTTTAAATTCTTAATCATAATATCCTAGTGCTATAAGTCCTGGAAGTTTTTCTCCTGCTACTAATTCAAGCATTGCACCTCCTCCAGTAGATACATAGTCGAACTTTTCTAATAATCCTTTATCATCAAAAAAATCATTACTCTCTCCACCACCTGCAATACAATAGGAATCTGATTCTACTATCTCTCTTCCTATTTCAAATGTTCCATAAGCATAATCATCTTTCTCTATTAATCCTAAAGGACCATTAAAGAATATGGTCTTTGCTGTTCTGATAATTTCTGAATATAGCTTGATGGTTTCTGGTCCTATATCATAAATCTTTTCTTCCTCTCTGACAGAACCGATTGATGTCTTTCTCAAATAATCTTTTTCTCCAGCAATGAATGTTACAGCGTCTACTGGTAAATGAAGCTTTGTATCCGTTAAATCTATCTCGTCTATCATTTCTTTTAATTCATCATCTTTTAATTTCCCAGACATTGAAATGCCCTTGCCTTGTAATAAGATATTTGCAACATTTCCACCTACCAAAACATGATCTGCAACTTTCAGAAACTTAGCAATAGCTCCAACTTTAGTTCCTAGTTTTGCTCCACCGATAACTGCGACTAATGGTCTTTCTGGCTCGCTAATTAAATCTGATAAATTATCTACTTCTTCATGCAATAAGAATCCTGCATAACTTGGAATGTGTTTGCATATCTCAGATACTGAAGCATGTTCTCTATGACATACTCCAAATGCATCATTTACATATACATCTGCCAAACTTGCTAATTTTTTTGCAAATTCTATATCATTTTCTTTCTCTCCCTTATGCATTCTTAGATTCTCAAGTAAAACAATATCTCCATTAATCTCAAAGTTTTTAGAAAATGAAATATCCTTTCCAATATATTCAATTAAAGTTTTTAGAACTGGTTTAATACTTCTATCAACATCTGATAAATGACTAGCAATTATTATTTTTGCATTGTTCTCTATCAAATATTTAATTGTTGGGAGAGATCTTTTAATTCTAAAATCATCTAAAATATTACCATTGTCATCCATTGGCACATTTAAATCACATCTTAAAAAAACTCTCTTATTATTTATATCAATATCTTTTATGTGTTTCATATTACAAAAAATTACTTTTTATTATAAAGTACTTATATTATAACTAAAATTAGATAATTTTAAAATTTAACTGATTCTCCTGGCTTAATAACCCCTTTCTTTTCCTCGGCTAAGGACTCATTTATCAATTTACCCAATGCACTCTCATTTATATTAAGCTTATTCTGTTTAACTGCTGTTTCCTGCTTTTTAGGTATAAAAAATGGCTTTGAAGGTGAATTATTCAAAGGAACTTCTTGTTTCTTACTCTCCTCTCTATTCTTCTGAACTTCTTTTAAGCAAGTCTTACAATACACTGGCTTGTTTGGATCTGGAACAAATGGCACTCTGAAATCTTTACCACATTTAGTACATTTAGCATCATGCATCACAGCTGTTTTAACTGGAGTCCTAACTTTAATATTTTCTGTCCATTTCCTAAATATCTCATCCACTTCTTCTTTTGGAGTTGTATATGCATCTCTTGAAAACTTAATAATTTCATCTACATATTTAATCTCTGGTTCTAAAATTGGTGGAATAGTAACCGCAGAAAACGGCTTGCCAGAAACTCCATCAATCATTAATTTTACATAAATATTATACTTCGTAAGATTGGTAAAATCTTCTGGTTCAAAATATGGAACAAACTCTTTTGCAAGAAATTCCCCATCTTCTGCTCCTACTCTAAAAGATATCATTGTTCCTACATTACCAAACACTCCATCTCTGATTGTCTCATCAACTTGATTAATATATTGGTGCGCTAATATTAATGCCAATCTATATTTCCTTGCCTCAGATAAAATACTAACAAATGCTTCTGTTGCAAAGTTTTGGAACTCATCAACATAAAGAAAGAAATCACTTCTAGAACCTTCCTCTATATCAACTCTAGACATAGCAGCTAAATACAATTTAGTCACAAGCAATGCTCCCAATAATCTTGAATTCTCTTCTCCAACTTTACCTTTCGAAAGATTTAAGATAAGAATCTTTTTCTCATCCATTGCTTTTCTCATATCAATCTTCGTCTTTGTCTGTCCAATAATATTCCTAATTAAAGGATTTGAGATAAACTGACCAATCTTATTCTGAATGGCAGCTGATGCCTCTACTGCATACTTATCAGAATATGAAGCAAACTCTTTATTCCAAAAAGTCTTCACAACAGGATCTGTAACTGACGCTACTACTTCTTGTCTATAATCTGCATCCGAAAGCATCCAGTTAATACCTACTAAAGTAGATCCCTTATGTTCAAGTAATGCTAATATACAATTATTTAAAATATATTCCATTCTACCAGACCAAACGTCAGGCCATATCTTTTTGAATACAGCCATAAGTCCTCCAGCAACCAAATGTCTTTGATCTAATGGAACATCTTCCATAACATTAAATGCTATTGGAAAATTAATATCACATGGATTAAAATATACTAAATCCTTTATTCTTTCCTTTGGTACAAAATTAAGTAAATCTTCTGCTACATCTCCATGCGGATCAATAAAAGCCATACCATTACCATTCTGTATATCCTGTATAGCAAGATTTCTAAGCAATGCTGTTTTTCCCATTCCAGTCTTTCCAATAATATACATGTGCCTTCTTCTGTCATCTCTTTTTATTCCAAAAGCTCTTAGATTACTTCTATAAGTTGTCTTTCCGATAATTGTTAGTTTGTCTTCTTGCATATTATTCTACTGGTAAATTTATTGGTGGCTCACCTTTCTTAACATCAACTCCAGAAACCTTTACTGTGTCGTATTGTGATGGGAAGTGAAATATTGTCGCTAGCTCTTCAACATTCAAAACAAAATATGGTCTCTTCTGTTTATACACAAATCCTGTTGGAGATAAAACATTAACATACTTTCTTAATATCTCTCTTTTTCTAATAAATAATCTTCTTGCTCTTAGAAAATAATTAATCTTAGTTCTTGTGTGAGGAGAAAATCTTAAACCATTATGTCCAATGAAATGTTGGAAATAATTTCTTGTTACTCCAAAATTTCCTGAGTTTCTTGGCTTGGATTTATCTGCTATATATACAGTTCTAATCCAAACTCCAAATATTCTTTTTGAAATCTTATTCTGTACTGCTGTTAATTTCTCTCTCTCCCATTGAGTTAGATCTTTTTTCTTATCTTCTTTCTCGTCTTTCTGAGGTTTGTCTGGTTCAATCTCTGCTCCAAACAATCTTCCAAACTCTCTTCTATATACATAATCATCTGTTAATTCTTTAAACAAAATTGAATCTCCTAAGAAATCTTTTCCTGCTTCTATTTTTTCTTTGCCAAGTAATTTGTCAACTACTTTTTGAGCTTCTTTAAAAAACCCTATACCAGGGCCAATAACAGGAACTATCCCCATTTGCATCATAACAGTATCTCCTTCCTTTAGCTCTGCCATTGATTCAAGTAATGAGTGTATTGGATCAATTAATCTCTCATCTGTTAATGCCCCTATTTCAGGCTCGAAAAATTCCCTATATGTCCTAATAGGATATGCATCTTCAAATAAAAGCATCTGGTCTTCCCCCTTTATATCAAAATCTTTATTAGGAATATCTTTTGGAAGTTTCTTTGTATAATCAGGGACTTCATATATCTCACAATCAGGATATTGAGAATAAAACACTGCCTCAAAATTACCCCTAGCTCCAGTTGGCATCTTAGCATAGAAATGAATATCTCCTGCAAAACTACAGATATCTAAAGTCATCCACAAAGGACCTTCATATTCTTTAGGCATTCCTTCTAAATAATATTCTCTCCAGTTTGAAGGCATAAGCATTGTACCCCATAAACCAGAAAAAACATCTTCCATTGATTTGAATGTTTTGTTTAAATTCTTTGGAGGGATAATTTCTAATGTAACCCATTTAAAGTTAGGAAACCAAAATTCCCACTGCAACCAGTAGATATATACTTTTTTAAATTTACCTAAAAAATAGAAAGGTAATGGAACCCACCAAAAATTCTTGAGTACAAGCAAGAATATGTTTTTCAATATTATAAAAGCTAATGTTAGTATAGACCAAAAATCCATAGATACTTTTCTATATTTATATTATATAGAAAAACCTTAACCTATGAAAGAGAGTAAGTATGTGAAAGCGAGATATATAATGTATAAACCAAGTACACCTATCAAAGTTTTTATAAAAAACTGAAAGGAATACATAGCTGAAACAAATATTGGTGGCTTAACTTGTTTAGGATCACCTGGCATAGCAGACAGATGATAACAAACTCCGTAAAAAATTACCCAAAATATTATTGTAAGTAATACTAAGAATGCAATTGCTGTTTGTAAAGAAAATATTAGCATTTCAATGTATAGTTTCCTTTACTATCTTTATTGAAACATTTTTTGTCTGATAAATTTAATAAAATTGTACTTTCCTTTACTTGTCTTTGCTTTAATACAGCATCAACTAATATATTCTTTGTGCAAGATTTCTTTGATTCTTTAATAGTATCAATCAAAATATCTTTAACCCATCCTGGCTTATATCCCCATTCCTTTAGAGCATAGATTCCTCTTCCAATCAAGATGAACTCAGGATTTCTAATTAATTCATTATGCACACTCTGTAATAATACATCTCTTGAATCTTCTTCATTATTTATTGAAGAATAAATGTTTGAGAAATGTAATGGCTTCTCTGATTTCTTTAAAATTAAATACGCTTTGTCTTTAATATTCTTTGGATTTACTTCTGGCCATACTGCAAGTCCATATTTATTATCTGGATTACTTGCAACAATTTTAGATACACCTAATATATTCTCAAAATTAAATGGAGTTTCTGCTTTATAATCATTTAAGAAAACTAAATCTCTTTTTGATTTTAAATGTTTAATAAACTTTGCAATATGTTGTTTTGTTTGTTCAAATGCTTCAGTTTCCAAAACCCATACTGTATGTAAGTCTTTATTCTCTGTAATTCTCTGAAAATCTTCCCCAAGATTCAATAGAAAGAATGCATGATTATTATAATCTGCTCCTCCTAGCTCATCTAAGATAATATCTTCTCTTGAGATTCCTCCATGGCTAACTAAAGAATTTTTAAATTCAGAAAATGCTGGTGTAAGAGAATCTGTCTTACTCTCTTTAATATACTTAATAGCTTTTTCTTGAATCTGTCTTACTCTTTCACGAGTAATACCAAAATCCTTTCCTACCTTTTCCAAGGTTTCTCTTTCCGGTCCTGTTAGACCGAATCTTCTTTCTACAACCTCCCTTGATCTATCTGAAAGATCTTGTAGAAGAGTATTAATAAGTTGTGCGTAATTAATTTTCATATTTTTATTTTATAAATTTATCTGCTTTAGTTTTTGACCAAATATATAACAAGGGTCCTGCCAAAAACATAGATGAATATGTTCCTAGTAAGATACCAATTATTAATGCAAGCGAGAAATACTTCAAACTATCACTTCCCATCATGTATATAGCAACTAACGGTAATAATGTTGTTACAGAAGTTGCTATTGACCTACCTAAAATCTCATTCAAACTCTTATGAATAATTTCTTTAAAT